>JAZUOK010000276.1:0-6682 GCA_045604665.1 Eubacteriales bacterium
CCTTTCCGGTAAGCCGAGCCCCACAACCGCTGCACATGTGATTGAGGATATGGACGGAAGAGTGCCTATGATCATCGACGGCGGCCCTTCCGAGGTTGGACTTGAGTCTACAGTCATTTCTTTAAAGGGTAATAAGATTCATTTGTTGCGCCCCGGTTTTGTTACGGTAAACGACTTAAAAGAGGTAACGGAAAATATTGTAATTTCCGATGCTGTTTTGTCTTCACTGAAAGAGAACCAAAAACCGGAATCGCCCGGAATGAAATACCGTCATTACGCCCCAAAGTCGCCTGTAACAATGGTTAAGGGTAGGGAAGAGGATGTGCTTAAATTTTTCAAATCAAAATTGAAAGAAGGCTTTGGTGTTCTCTGTTTCGAGGAGGATCTGGAAGAACTTTTACCTTTTTCAAACGATGGAAAACTAATTTCTTTTGGCTCAAAGTCAGATCTGCTATCCCAGGCTTCTTCTTTGTTTGATGCCTTGAGAAAATTTGACAGTATTGATGCTGCGCATATTTATTGCAGGGCAACCAGCCAAAGCGAATTAGGACTTGCCATTTCAAATCGCTTGCTACGCGCTTGTGCTTTTAGTATGATTGAAGTTTGAGGCATATATGAAAGTAATCGGTATTTGTGGCTCCAGCGGCTCAGGAAAAAGTACGGTTTGTGATTTTTTTCTAAAACGCGGTGCCCCTGTTTTTGACTGCGATAAGATTTATCATGAACTTGTAAATGCTCCTTCCGATTGCCTTTTGGAAATCGAAAAGGCTTTTGGCAGCGGTGTAATTTTAGATGGAAAGCTGGATCGAAAAGCACTCGGCGAGATTGTTTTTCATGATAAAAAAAGGCTACATTTATTAAACGAAATTGCTCACAGGCATGTGTTTTTAAAGCTTGAATCTCTAATAAAAAATGCGGAAATGAACGATGAGGAGTTTTGCCTGATCGATGCACCGCTATTGTTTGAGGCCGGTGTTGAGCGGCTTTGCGATCTTGTTTGCTCTGTTATTTCACCGACGGATGACCAAATTAGGCGAATTTGCCTTCGTGATCACATATCAGAGGAAAAAGCAAGGCTTAGGCTTGAAAACCAGATTTCCCGTGATGAACTGATCAAAAGATCCGATGTTGTGATTGAAAACGATGGCAGCATTTCTGATTTGGAAAGATACTGCTACATACTTTTAGAAAAAATTTACGAATTAGAGGAGAAATAAAATGTCTGAAATAAAGAATCCTTACGAAGAACTTTGCTATAAACCCAAGGATGCATCTAAAATCTTTTCTTCTGAAAAGATTCAAAGTGCTTTCGCATTTTCAGAAGGATATAAAGACTTTTTAAACAAGGCGAAGACAGAGAGAGAATCTGTTGCATACGCTTTGGAGAGAGCGAAAAATTATGGCTTTTCACCTCTGGAATACGGTAAAGAATATAAAAAAGGCGATAAGATTTACTATGTAAACCGCGATAAGGCTCTCATTCTTGCAGTTATCGGCGAAAAAGATATTGAAGAAGGCTTCGGCATCGTAGCCTCTCACATTGATGCTCCACGCATTGATTTAAAGCCGAATCCTTTGTGCGAGAAAGAATCGATTGCCTATTTTAAAACCCATTATTACGGAGGGATCAAAAAGTATCAGTGGCCCACAGTTCCGCTGGCACTTCACGGCTCTGTTGTTTTGGAAAACGGTGAAAAAGTTGATGTTTGCATCGGTGAGGATGAAACTGATCCTATCTTTTATATTTCCGATCTTCTTCCGCATCTTGCACAGGATCAGATGAAGCGTGTGGCAGCAGAACTTACACCCGGAGAAAATCTTGCGGTTATTGTTGGCTCTCTTCCTGTTGACAGCGAAGCAAAGGATGCTGTCAAGCTCAATGTATTAAAGCTTCTGAATGAAAAATACGGTATGAAAGAAGAAGACTTTATTTCTTCCGAATTGACCCTTGTACCGGCGCTGAAAGCCCGTGATGTCGGTCTTGATCGCAATCTTGTTGCATCTTATGCCCACGACGACAGAGTTTGCGCTTATCCTTCTATGATGGCATTTTTTGAAGTAAGTGAGCCCACATACACATCCGTACTTGTTTTGGCAGATAAAGAGGAGATCGGAAGCAGCGGCAACACCGGATTGAATACCAACTTCCTTTATGACTTCCTTTGTGAAATTTGCAGTAAGAAGAATGCAAGACGCGCTCTGGCAAATTCATGGTGTCTTTCTGCAGATGTAAATGCTTGCTATGATCCGATCTTTCCCGAAGTTTATGAAAAACAAAACAGCTCAATTCTCAATCATGGTGCCATCATTACAAAATACACCGGCGCACGCGGCAAGAGCAGTACTTCCGACGCTTCTGCGGAATTTATGGGTAAGATCAGATCAATCTTAAATCAAAATGATGTAGTTTGGCAGATCGGCGAGCTTGGAAAGGTGGACCAAGGCGGCGGCGGTACAGTTGCACAGTATATTGCAAAGCTGAATATTGATGTAGTTGACCTGGGTGTACCCGTACTTTCTATGCACGCTCCCTATGAAGTGGTATCCAAGCTTGATGTGTATTCCACTTATGAGGCTTGTCTTGCTTTTTATAAGAGAAAATGAATCAAAATAATTTAACTTTCCCGGAATTGCTTTCTCCGGCAGGAAACTTTGAAAAAATGGAAGCGGCTTTTCGCTTTGGAGCAGATGCTGTTTATCTGGCTGGCGAGCGCTTTGGTATGCGCGCCGCTGCCGACAATTTTTCTCTCAGCGAACTGAAAAACGCAGTTGATTTTGCTCATAAACTTGGAAAAAAAGTGTATGTTACCATTAATATTTTTCCAAGACAGTACGAATTTTCGGCTTTGGAAAAATATCTCGATGAGCTTGGTGAAATTGCTCCCGACAGCGTGATCGTTGCAGATTTGGGCGTATTTTCCCTTTGTAAAAAGCATATTCCAAATGTTTCCATTCATATTTCAACGCAAGCTGCAACTGTAAATGCTTACAGCTGCTTGAAATGGTACGAAATGGGCGCTAAAAGAGTCGTTTTAGCAAGAGAACTGTCTTTAAATGAAATTATATCCATCAAAGAACAGATTCCGCACGATCTTGAACTGGAAACCTTTGTGCACGGTTCTATGTGTGTTTCATTTTCCGGCAGATGTATGCTTTCTGAGTTTTATACGCAAAGAGACGCTAATAGGGGAGAGTGCACCCAGCCTTGCCGTTGGCAGTATCATTTTTACGAAGAAAAAAGACCTGACGATGTGTTGTCTTGCGAGATCCATCCGGAAGGAAGCTATATTTTCGGCTCAAAAGACCTTTGCATGATCGAGCATATGAATGAACTGATTCAAGCAGGAATTTCAAGTTTTAAAATCGAAGGAAGAATGAAGAGCGCATATTATGTAGCTGTTGTTACGAATGCATACAGGATTGCAATGAACCGCATCGGCAAAGAAACTTCTTTTGATGATCTTTTCAATGAGCTCGCATCCGTTTCACATCGCGAATACTGTACCGGCTATTTTTATACTCCCACAATGGATGATTCTAATTTTGCATCTTCAAATGGATATATCGGTGAAAAATCCTATTTGTGCCTTGTGGAAGATTTTGACGATAAAACAGGACTTGCAAAGTGCAGACAGAGAAATAAGTTTTCCGTCGGTGATGCCTGCGAATTTATCACACCTGGTTCCTGCGGTAAAAAGATAATAATTGAAAAGATGTTCGACGAAAAAATGAATGAAATTCATTCCTGTCCGCATCCTCAGCAGGTTTTCTACTTGAAAACCACTGAAAAGCTCACTGCAGGTGATTTGATTCGCAAATAAAATTTTGTATAATTGGCGGTTGTTTGTATGAAAGAACTGAAAAGGGGCATTTTCGATTCCGTGATGACAAGCGGGAATGATCTGATCATTCTTTTTTATAAAAAGGAAAATGCCAAATGCACACTCGCGATGGAAACACTCAAGGAAGTGGATCTGTTATTTGCCAAGCCTTTTGATACATATACTGTCAATATAGATCTTGAACCCGAAATTGCTTCGGCTTTTGATATTATTGATGTGCCTGAATATATCTCCATGAAGAAGTGTAAAATTTTTAAAAGGAGTACTGATCTGCTGTATTCCAATCAAATACTTGATCTATTAAAATAAATAGAAAAAAAGAACCGAAAAATCTTCGGTTCTTTTTCTTCAGATATATGTTTGTATAATAGATAGATGCTTTGGCTGTATATAAATTCGTTCTAAACCACTTAAGCTAAAATCAATAGTTTTGCAAGTTAAAACTAAATTTACCTTCTTATTTATCCCCTCAACTATACAAAATTTGCATTTTGTATAGTTGACTCCGTCGCAAAAAAAGAGGCTTCGCCTTTTCCCTTTTTTTCCGCCTCGTGCAACTAGAGGGCTACGGAAAAAACTGCGACTGTTTGTGCGTTATCTTTGGTCTCCGTTTTTTCCTTCGCCTACAAAATGGTAATGTTTTGTATGGCTCGGCAGGTCATAAAGCCAGAGCTTCGCTCGGCGCTCGCTCTTTCTTCTGCCTACTCCTTTCCTCGCTCTGCGGTTGTCCCGCTTTGCAAATATGTTGTTTTGTGCCATGGCAGCAAAAACCCCACGATATACACAATTCCATCTCTGATCTTCGGTCTTATTCGTCAAGGCCACTGGAACGATGAGAGAAAGGGTGCCCTTGCCGTCTTGCGACCTGTTTTTACTTATATCTTGACAAATTGCGTATACTGTGGTACTATATAGGAGCTCCGACGGCGTGACCTATGTCACAAGTCAAACAGTACCCCTTATGTCCATATTGCTTACCAGCAATGGGTATTGTACCAAAAAAGACCGAGATTGTCAATCTTGGTCTTTTTCTTTTGCTTTGTTCATCTCTTCCAAAAGTAGTTCTACAACCCTTCTTGCAACAAGATCGGCGAAGTGGATCAGATCTTCCGTCGGCGGTATCGGTTCCCTCTTTCCGCCTCTCGCAAGATCGGAAAAAGCGTAAAGCATTGTTGTATTCATATCGCTGTGCTGCAGCTCTCTTTGCACAGCCGGCAAGCCTTCCTCTTTTCTTAACTCAACCGCGTATGTTTTCCGCGCAGAATGCGGAGAAACATTCAAAGGTACGCCCATCAGATCGGCAGCCTTCTTAATATCCTTCCAGACTGCTTGCCTGGTTCGATGTGTCCCCCTTTTTCTCCCCGGGAAGAGATACTCGCTCCCCTGCGTATCTCTTCCGAAAATTTCGTTTTTTAGCTGTTTTGACAGCTTTTTCACACCTTTTTTACCTGTTTTCTTGGCTAAATATGTGAATTGTGTGGGTTTCTTGAAGTTTTCCCACTTCAGCCGGAGAACATCGTCAATCCTCAAACCTGTCTCGAGAGACAGCCGAATAGCAAGAATATTGTCCCTTTGCATGACCCTGTAAAGCTCGTTATAGGTGGTCGGCTTCAGATAATCGCTTTTCATTCAGTTTACAATCCTAAAAATGTCAACTGTTTAAATTTTCAATTTTGCAAGCCGTCTGCCCATAAGTCACCAAAACCCCTTCAGCTTCGCTGAAAAATTCGTTGGAAAAAACAAGCTTCGGCGTGATCAGATCACCGCCATGAAGGTAAAATCTTCCCCCGATTTTTTGACCGCCTTGCTTCGTCATATACTTCCAGATGTACTTGGAGATTTTCGTTTGTGCATCTTCCCCCTCGATCAAAAGGGCGGTCGAAAATCCAAGGGTCAGATCTTTCACATTGAAGATCTCTTGCGCTTCTGATCTTTTGCTTTTTGCGATCTTTTCCCAATCGAGTGTATATTTTCCAACTTTCCACTTACCGGAAGAAACCAAGCGCAAGCCGTCTCTGTTCATTATCCCATGGAAGTGTATTGCTCCAGATTGGTGACGCTCCGGAACGAGAATATATTTCAAGCCGTTTCTGCGAACTCTGTTCGCAAGCCAGACCGATAAATGGGACACTACATCCCGATAGGAAAAAGAATCGACCGAATCAGGATTGACCGTAAAGGTAACAAAGGTGTCGAGGTCTGAATTGCACATGAGGTAATCAAAGCACTGTTGCCGTGCTCGATTGTATGATTTTTTCCAGAAGGTGTCTTGATTACGAAAATTCGTATTTTCTTCCCCTTCAATTTCGGGAAGACAAATATCCTTCTCCTCTGATCCTCTGACACGCTCCATCTTTTGGGGGTTGTAAATGAGTCGATCGAATGTGATCCGCTTGACGGGATACCATCCACCGGCCCCGTCGGGATAGAATTTTGTGCAAGTGTTGAATAAAACCTCTGATGAGGATTTTGGACGATGAAAATACGAAACTTCGTTCGTATTTTCTCCGATTTTGTCAAAAGATGATTTTTCATGCATCTTTACTTTTGACAGAATATTGTGGTTATATATCGAGTAAAAGGAAAACCCGACTTTGATCTATGTTACCGCTCCGCGCAGCTACGCCACCGCCTTCGGCGCAGGCTTCGCCCGCTTCGCTTCTGGTAGGCTCTCACGATCGCGAGAGCCATTGAGCCTCGCTCCGCTTCGGCATACTGCCTACGGCAAACCTTCCCTCGTTCCTCGGGTCCTTTGCCGTAGGCTTTTATTGGGTGGTAGCCCCTTCCTTCGGTGCCCCCCGTCCTTCGCTCCGTTGTCGTCGCTTCGCTCCTCAATAACT
>JAZUOK010000277.1:0-6697 GCA_045604665.1 Eubacteriales bacterium
AACGACATGGCTACGATCGACTTATGAGCAAGACCTGCGTCCTTCATAACAGTGGTAACATCGGCAAAGTCAAGGTTTACAATGCCGGGTACATTGATCAATTCGGAAATGGACTGAACACCGTCGGAAAGAACGGAGTCAGCAATTTCAAATGCGTTGAGAAGGGTGATCTTCTTCTCGGAAACAGACTTCAGTCTTTCGTTGGGGATCACAACAAGGGAATCCACATATTCAGAGAGAACCTTAATACCCTCTTCTGCCTGATCCATTCTTCTCTTGCCTTCAAAAGCGAAAGGCTTGGTTACGATACCAATGGTAAGAATACCCATTTCTTTTGCAATTTTTGCAACAACGGGAGCCGCACCGGTACCGGTACCGCCGCCCATACCTGCAGTGATGAATACCATATCGGCACCCTTCATTGCCTCGGTGATCTCGTCAGTGCTTTCTTCAGCAGCCTGCTTACCGATTGCAGGATTTGCGCCTGCGCCCTTGCCCTTAGTGGTTCTTTCGCCGATTGCGATCTGCTTGGGAGCCTGGGTAGCAGCAAGTGTCATACAGTCAGTATTCAGAGCGATAAATTCTACGCCTCTTACATTGGACTGAATCATTCGTTTTACGGTGTTGTTACCGCCACCGCCAACGCCTACAACTTTAATATTCACTATGCTTTCATAGTTCGGATCCATTTCGTAAGACATTTTGTCTTCCTCCTGTTTCTTATTCTACTTCTTATGTTTACATCTGTTTTATACAGAGATACCCATTCATATTATCTATTGTAATCTTTTTTTTCGCTAATTGCAATAGTTTTTTTCAAAAAAATATGAAAATTCGCTTTTTTGTGTAAAATTTATGAAACTTGGTTGTCAAGTTTTACATATGCATTATCCGGATCAGAAATATCAATGCGGCCTGAGCTTCCCTCTTCCAGATCCTTAATTACCTCACGGATCATAGAAAGCTTCTGTCCGAACTCCTCGCGATCGCCCAATAAAAGCTGAAAACGATCCTCGTAGCGCATGGTGATATTAAAGTTATCGGAAACATTGATTTCGGTAATTTTAGAAAAAAGTTTTTCCTTTTTCATAGCATCAACCAAAGAAAGGATGATCGTATGGGTGTCTTCATCCAAAAAGGTCAAAGTTTCGCCTACGAAGCATCGATCCACATCCCCTGCGATCAAATTAATTCGCTGAATGCCGGTATCGCGGCTTTCTTTTGCAAGGACCATAAGTGACTGATCCACTGCAAAAAGCTCAACGCCCATTTTAATTCCAAATTCTCCGAAACGCTCGTCATAGGTAAGCTTGATCTTATCCGGAAGCTTCCCTCTGATTTTGGCATTCACAAGATAAGGAAAATTTTCTTCCACTTTGCGTTCAAGCTTTTTTCCTTCCACCTTATAAAGAGGGGTATTTTTCTTAATATTTAATACAGCAAGAATATCCTTTGTTTCATATATGGTTGATTTCTGTATTAAAACATCCTTCACAATAAAATAATTCTCAAGGGAAAGATAAAGCGCACCGCCTAAAAGTATGGCTAAAAGAACAGAAAGAAAAACAAAGCGACGGATCTTTTTCGTTTTTCTTTTTTTGGCAAAAGCCGACAGATCTTCGCTCATATTTCCTCCTTACTTGGTTAGCTTTTTAATTTCTTCCCAAATGGCATCCGTTGCACCGGGAACGGCAAGCTCTTTCATCTTTTCGCTCATTTTGCGAAGCTTTTCCGGTGAGAGAAGAATATTTTTCACTTCCTCAATCAAGCGCTGGGGGGTAAGATCCTTTTCCTCGATTAAAACAGCAGCGCCTTTTTCGGCATAAACGAGGGCGTTCTTATACTGGTGATTATCCGTTACATTTGGAGAAGGAATCAGGATCGCAGGTTTTCCTAAAAGAGAAAGTTCGGACAAAGTAATCGCACCGGCTCTTGCAATCACAAGGTCAGCGGCGCACATCTGATAAGGCATATCATAGATGTAATCACAGAACTTTACATTGCCGAATCTGCAGATGCCTTCATTTTTTTCAAGATTCATAAAACGGTCAAATTCTCTGACACCGAAAGCATGGGTATGAAAAACAGGGCTCTTGGCAGAAAATTCTTTGGCAAGAGCAAAAACTGCCTCATTGATGGCAGTTGATCCAAGGCTTCCGCCGTAGGAAAGAAGAAACGGTGCACTGACTCCCATTTTGCTTCTTGCGGCAGAACGGGAGATTTTGCCGATTTCGGGAGAAACGGGGTTTCCCACAAGGCAAAGCTTTTCTTCCTTTCCGGCAAAATACTTTTTGGAATCCTCGAAAGAGAGGCACACACGATCCACAAACTCCGAAAGTCGTCTTGTGGTAAGTCCGGGAAAAGCATTCTGCTCGTGGATCAAGGTGGGGATCTTCATTTTGGAAGCGGCACGAAGAACGGGCCAAGATACATAGCCACCGGTTCCGATCACAATATCGGGACGAAATTCCCGAAGGATCTTCTTCGCTTTTCCTACACTTGCAAAAGCAAGATACGCCGCCTTAATATTCTGTGCGGAAAGCTTTCTCTTAAAGCCCTTTACTTCTACATGTTTAATAGGAAAGCCTTCTTTTGTAACAAGTCGGTTCTCCATTCCGCCGGGAGTTCCAACAAAAAGGATCTCACTTTCAGGCTTCTTTTCCAAAATCTTTTTTGCTATGGAAAGCGCCGGATTAATATGTCCTGCGGTACCACCGCCACTCAAAACTACTTTCAAAGTTTACCTCCGTTTGTCAGCCTTTTTCCGTATAGGAATATTTAGAAACATTTAATACAATACCCATTTCCGACATAAAGATCATCAGCGAGGAGCCGCCGTAACTGAAGAACGGTAGTGATACGCCGGTACTTGGGATACTGCCGGTCACCACGGCAATATTCAAAAACACCTGGATTCCGATCTGAGCAATAATGCCCATTACCAAAAGAGATGAGAATTTTGAAGGTGCATTTCTTGCAATGTAAAAGCCGCGCCAAATCAAAAGGACAAAAAGCACAACCACTGCGGTTGCAAACACAAAACCCATTTCTTCGCAAACGATCGCAAAAATATAGTCGTTCTGCGGTTCGGGCAGATACAAATGCTTTTGCTTTGAGCCGCCGAGTCCAACACCCCAAAGACCGCCGGAACCAATGGCATATAGACTTTGAAGGGGCTGCCAGCCTGCACCCTGCAGGTCGTTCTCCGGATGAAGCCAAGCATCGATTCTTGCCTGGCCGTGACTGGTAAGAAGAACAACCGTTCCGATCATAACAACCGCTGCAACGGTAGCAATGGTCAGATAGGTTCTTTTGGTTCCTGTCAGGAACATCATAATAAAAATGAGGAACAAAATAATAATCGTTGCAGAAAGGTGAGGCTGCAAAATCAAAGGAACTGCAACGAAAACCGCCAAAATACCAAACGGCATCACGCCGAACTTAAAGGTTCGGATCAGATCTTGCCCTTTGGTATCCAGCCACACAGCATAGGCCGAGATCAACAGTATAACAGAAAACTTAATGATCTCCGAAGGCTGAACACTGAACTTCCAAAGATAGATCCATCTTTTTGCACCGTTTGCATCGGCACCGAAGAAGAATACACACCAAAGAAGCACATAAGACGCGATAAAGATCGGTACTGCAAAGCGTTTTAACCACAGATAGTCAAAATACCGAATGAAGAAAACAAGCAGTGCGAGAGATCCGATTACCCAACCCACCTGTTTTCTGATAAAAAAGTAACTGTTATTGTAATTAAACTTTGCATAAACATAGCTGGATGAAAAGACGAAAATCGTTCCGATGGAAAGGAGCACCAAAACAAGAATGGCGAAGGGCCAGTCAATATTTGAGCGAAGTCTCTGGACCTGTTTCGGCTTTCTTTGCAAGGAAGTGCGCTTCTTTTCAGCCGAACGGAGCTTTCCTTTACCTTTTCCGCTCACCTTTAATTTTTCCATGAGACCTCCTTTCCCTTCTTAAAAAATCAGATAAAAATAAAGTATGCGATCACACAAAGAAGTGCTGTAATCAAACAAGAAAATGAAACGATACCGGGCTCCTTCCAACCGCACATTTCAAGGTGATGATGAAAGGGGGCCATACGAAAAATCCTCTTTTTTGTCAGTTTAAATGATCCGACCTGCAAAACAACACTTAATGCTTCAAACAGGTACACAAAGCCGACGAAAAGAAGGATCAGGGGTGAATTTAACCAAAATGCCATTGCACTCACCGCTCCGCCCAAGAACAAAGAGCCGGTATCCCCCATGAAAATTCGTGCAGGGTAAACATTATAGATCAAAAAGCCAACCATACCGCCGCAAAGGGCAGAAGCGAGCAAAGTCAATTCAAACTGAACAAGTACATAGGAAAATGCTGCGAAGAAAACCGCAACCACAAGAGTCGTTCCCCCGGCCAATCCGTCAATGCCGTCGGTCAGGTTCACAGCGTTTACCACAAGAACGATAAAAATAATAGCAAAAACCCAATAGAAGGCACCAAGCTCCAGTGTTTTTTCCGTAAAAGGCAAATCAAGAGCAGTGGTCAGAGAATCCTTCATGGAATAAAGGTAACCTGCAGCAACTGCAAACTGAAAAATAAGCTTCTGGATAGCGGTAAGGCCCTTGTTCTGCTTTTTAAAGAACTTTACAAAATCGTCTATAAAGCCGATGGCTCCGTAAAGAAGCATCATAATAAAGGATTTGAAAAGTCTGGTATCTCCGCCTTGGATCATAACAGGGATCCCGAAGACAAGAAGGGTGATAAAGATAGCACCGATGAAGAAAAGACCGCCCATGGTGGGTGTTCCTTCCTTCGATTTATGCCAACGGGGTCCAATCTCCAAAATGGTCTGCCCCATTTTAATACGCATCAAAAAAGGAATAAACTTTTTTTCAAACAAAAAAGTAAGAAGGAGTGAAAGCAAAAAAGCACCGAGCAAAATCCAGATATTCATTTTCATACTTCCTGTTCCGATAATCCGCTAAGAGCGATTATATCCTCAAGTTTCATTTTACGGCTTGCTTTAAACAGAACCGTATCGCCGGGTTTCAGTATTTTTTTCAGATCGGAAGCAATCTGTTCCTGATCGATGGCATTCATACATGCCTTTTTATCCATACCGGCTTCCAGAGCACCAAGCATAATGTGGTAACTGACCTTTCCGTAGGTGAAAAGATGATCCACACCGCAGGAATGGGCAATTTCGCCAACCTTCTTGTGTGCGCTCTCTGCAAGGCAGCCAAGCTCAAGCATATCGCCGAGAACAGCAATTTTTCTGCCTTCCGATTCGCCGAGCACCTTGAGGGATGCTTCCATGGATTCGGGAGATGCGTTATAGCAGTCAGCAATCACGCGAATATCATCTACATAATAGATCTTTTGTCTGAGACCTGACGGTGAATAGGAGAGAATGCCGTTTTGGATAGCAGCATCGTCAACACCGCACAAAATACCGGCACTTGCGGCAAAAAGGGTGTTTTTAATAAAGTGATCCCCTACTGCAGGAACCTTTACTCTAAACTCTCTGTCACCTGCGATCACATCAAAGGAAAGGTGATCGGCTCCCTTATAAATATCCAAAGGATACACATCATTCGAGGAATCAAATCCAACATAAACAACCTTGTATTTCGAAAGGATCTTCTGAACCTTTTCCGTGCGGAACAAGGGTTCATCGCCATCGAGAATGATGGTGCTTCCCTCCTCCATACCGGCAAGGATCTCAAGCTTTGCATCTAGAATCCCCTCGCGAGAACCTAAAAGCTCGATATGTGAAGTACCGATATTGGTGATCATAGCAAGATTCGGACGAACGAGACCGGAAAGATATTCAATTTCTCCCTTGCCGCTCATACCCATTTCACAAACCACCGCATCCGTATCCTTTTCGATGCGGATCAAGGTGATGGGAACACCGATATGGTTGTTCAAATTGCCTGCGGTGCAGTGGGTCTTATACTTTTCTTTCAAAACGGAAGCAACCATTTCTTTGGTTGTGGTTTTGCCGACAGAACCCGTAACACCGACAGTAAAGCGAGGTGCAACTTGTTTTTTCCAATAAGCGGAAAGAATACCCAGCGCCTTCAGGGTATCTTTTACCAGAACACCGTCAAAACCGGGTGCTTCTTCTTCTGTAATCACAGCAGAGCACTTTCCCCAAAGGTCGGGAATAAAGTCATGACCGTCAAATCTCTGACCGCGAAGAGCAACAAAAATCTCTTCGGGGGAAATTTTTCTGGAATCTGTAGAAATTCCGCAAATGGTCTTTTCTCCGTTACCAAAAAGTTGTCCGCCTACGGCGTGAGCAATTTCAGAAAGAGTTAATGTCATCATAACTTTTTAATCTCCGATATATTCAAGAACGATTTTTTTCTCAGAATAGTCGTGTTTTCCGTTTTGGTCGATTTCGTATTCCTCATGGCCTTTCCCGGCAAGAAGGATCACATCTCCTTCTCCGGCATGGTCAATGGCAAAATGGATCGCTTCCGTGCGGTCTGTGATCGCTACATACTCGCAGGAAGTTCCTTTTATCCCTTCCAAAATATCAGAAATGATATCTTCTTTTCTTTCACTTCTGCAATTATCGGAAGTGACGATCACAAAATCACTCATTTGACAGGCAATCTTGCCCATCAAGGGTCTTTTGGTCTTGTCTCTGTCACCGCCGCAACCAAAGAGAGTAATCACTCTG
>JAZUOK010000278.1:0-8346 GCA_045604665.1 Eubacteriales bacterium
CGCCTTAAGGCGAATATAACTGAGGCACACTTCCTCACGGAGTGTGCCTCAACAGGCTTCCTTCTTTTTTGGATCAAAATACGAACGAATGTTCGTATTTTGTATTGACAATTACGAAAAATCGTGATATAATCCCAACAGTCGATGGGAGAAATTACGAAAAGGAGTAAAAAATGGATCGTGAATACATAACGGTCAAAGAGGAAGCGATCCTCTTTGCCAAAGAAAAAATTGAAGATGCAAGCGATGCACTGGTAGAAGTTCTCCCGGATATTTCGGAGGAGTTAAATTGGTTTCGTGAGGAATTGGGGAAAGAGCTTTTGAATGTACGCCGCGAAGGGGCGGATGCCCTTGAAAGATTTTCTTATCCCGAGGAGTGTGCTGTATGACGCTGGAAGAATACATTGCCCGTTTCCGTCTTTTACAGCACAGTGCGGAAAAGGACGAGAGAAGCCTTGCCCTATATTCCTCCGGGGCATATCATGCGTTTCTCCGCCGTTTTGAGGGGGCGAAGGATCCCCTTTTGTCTTCGGTTTTATTATCGGAACAGAAACTAAGACATGATTTTGCGAAAAAGCAGAGGCTTTGCGAAAAATATGCAGTCAGACTTACCAGAGCGATCTCTCTGATCCGCTCCCCCCAGCTTCGGGAAATTGCCCTTTGCCGCTATCTTTACGGATTGACTCATGAGGAAATTGCAGAACAGAGCTTTTTTTGTGTGAGAACGGTTTATCGATACAGCAAAAAAGCAAAGGAAGAATTGAGAAAAGCCATGCTTCTGGTACAGCCGAAACGGATTCGCATAAAAGATGCCCGTTTTCAAGTAAAAGGAAAGCTTCCGAGAAAGGATATCAGCCTTGATAAGCTCAGCCGCAGTGTTGCATCCTGCACGGCCCTTCATCGAAGTGAATCCTACCGTGGAAGAGTTTTATTTTTAGGTGCCTAAAAAAACAGAGCAGTTTAACTGCTCTGTTTTTTGATGTATGCGGCCGGGGAAGAACCGATTTGTTTTTTGAAGAAACGGCTGAAATAGGAGACGCTTTCAAACCCCATCATTTCCGATACCTCGGTGACGGAAAAGCTTCCTGTTTTCAGAAGATATGCTGCTTTATCGGACAGAAGCCGGGAACGGTATTCCAACGGTGCCATACGGTACTCTTCCTGAAACAGACTGTAAAACTGCGCGGTGGATAAAAAGCAAAGGGAGGCAAGGTGGGTGCAGGAGATCTTTTCGGTCAGATGCTCTAAAAGATAGCGGATGGCAGGGGCAAGCTTTGCGCCGTTTTTTCCTGCGCTTTCTTTTCCGAGAGCGCGGAAAATGGTACAAAGAAGGGCTGTTTTCGAAACGGTATCGTTATCAAATTCGTAGTTCTCCGCCAGGTCATAGATGGCTTCGGTGAGATCGCGCTGTGCGCCGCCCACCATTTTTAGCGGGCCTTTGGAGAAAAATGCCAGTTCATCGCCGATGAAAAGATCAAAGTCAATGCGGAAAAAATCGATCTTTTCACTTAGGATCTCAAAGGTATGCTTTGAGCCTGTGGGGAGATAGACGATATCACCCGGCGATAAAAGAAAGCTGCCGCCTTGGAAGGAATAGCGGCCTTCCCCTTGAAGAATGTACAAGAAGCCATTTGCTTTTCTTCCCTTTGGCTTGGGATCCAGACGGCGATAGGAGGGCTTTTGGTGAAAAACATATATGTTTTTCAAGGTAAACTCATGGTTTTTCAGCTCTTGAAACGGTAAATACATTTCGTTCTCCTTTGATTCTGTTCCCTTTATTATAAAACAAGTACGAAAAAATAACAAGAGGAAAAATCAGAAGATTGTGCAACTTTTTCGGAATTATGTGTATGGCTTTTCCATTGGGCTTTGTATATAATGGGCTTACAAGGAAGGAAGATGACGATGAAAGAAAAATGGCAACGCACAAACGAGATTTTCGATGAATATGAAAAAAGGTTCGCTGCTGCGCGCTTGGGAAAAAAGATCACCCGTCCTTGGGAGAAAAAGGATCGGGAAGAGATCCTGAAAGGGGTCGAAAGGCTTCTCGGTATTCGGGAGGATCTGATCCCTACCATATCTCAAATGGAGGCGCTTGACACAAAGCCTTTTGAAGGCTACAAGGTGATCACCTACCGTTATAGGACCTTCCCAAAGGTTTTCGGGGCTGCAACCCTTTATCTTCCCGACAAAGAGGAAAAAGTTCCTTTGGTATTTGTTCTTTGCGGACATGGGGAACTTGGCAGACACGATTACGCTACAATGGGGCACAGGCTTGCAAGTCTCGGAATGGCGGCAATGATCGCAGATAACCTGGGACAGGGGGATCGCAATTTCCAAAGTGCGGAATATAAAAATTCCGATCACTGGACGGCCACGGCTCCCTTCTACTGCGGACTTACCCTCCAGGGGCTGATCGTGATGGAAATGATCGCGCTGGTTCGCTTTATGGAAAAGGATGAGAGATTTGATCCGAAAAGAATTGCCGCTTGCGGCAACTCCGGCGGCGGCACCCTCGGCATGTTTCTCCAGGCTTTCGTTCCCACTCTTTCGGCACTGTCTTCCAGCGGCTATCCTTCCGATTTTGCAGAGATTTTGCAAAAGGAAAGAAAGCACTGTTCCTGTAATCTTCTCAGAGGTGCGGCATTCGGTCCCGATATGTGGGAGATCTACAGTCTGTTCGCGCCGAAGCCGCTTCTTTTGGAGGGCGGAAGATTTGATCACCTTGTTCCGCAAGACCATTTTCTCAGAAACTACCGCAAGGTGAAAAACACTTACATTCAGCTTTCGGCGGAAGAAAACATTGAAAAAGAGTTGACTCCCACCCGTCATTCCTGGGAGATGGAGGATATTAACCGAATCTCAAGATTCTTATCGGAACGCCTTTTGGGAATTACCCCGAAGGATGGGGAAGAGATGATCGAAGAGGACGATCCCTTCACCGTTCCCATGCCGGAGGAAATGATCGGCACCGACCGATTGGCAGAAAATCTTACCGGCAAAAAAATGCCCGACGGCACACAGCTTTGGGATGTTTTCCCTCCTATGTATCAGGGCGAAAAGATCCTATTTGACACCATTGAGACCAATGTGGGTCGGGGAGATGTAAGAAGTGTCTTTGCACAGTACGAATGTACTCTAAAGAAATAAAAAGGAGATGGATATCATGGCAAAGAAATATCATGTAGTAGGCGGATGTCAGTGCTGTATGACTTGTTTGTATCAGTGCCCCGTGAGAGCGATCACACTGGTGGAAGATGTTTCTGCAGTAATTGATGCCAATAAGTGCATCGGTTGCGGCAGCTGCTACGATGCATGTCAGCCCGGCGCCATTGAACCTTACGAAGCATAATTTAAACCAGATATAAAAACATAGAATCAAAGATAAAAAGGAGAAAGAAAAAATGATTCCGTTTTCTGAATTTAAGGAAGAATATGCTCCCCTTTACGGTGAGTATGATGTAGTTGTAGTCGGCGGCGGTATGGCCGGTGTGGGGGCTGCCGTTGCAGCAGGCAGATCCGGTGCCAAGGCCATCCTGATCGAAAACACCTCTGCTCTCGGTGGTCTTGCTACCATGGGTCTTGTAAACATTCCTTTGGACTTCCTTTCCGGTCTGGGCCAGGAGCTTTTTACCGAGCTTGAAAAAATTAACGGTTTACGCAAGCGTAATTCCGACCCCGAAAAGCATAAGCTCGTATTTGACCGTATGGTAAAGGGTGCAGGCTGTGACCTTCTTTTGGTAACGCCTCTTGTGGATACCATCGTAGACGGTGACACGGTTAAGGGCGTTATCGTCCATACCAAAGAGGGTAGAAGAGCGATCATGGGTAAGACCTTTGTAGACGCTTCCGGTGATTCCGACCTTGTATACTTTGCAGGCGGCGAAGTTGAAGTTGGCCGTGAAAAGGACCACATGTCCATGGGTTGTTCCTTGGAATTTGTTCTTGGCGGCGTAGATTACGACAAGTATATGGAATGTGATCTTCGTAACAACGACCCCAAGTGGATCCGTTTCCTTGCAGATGCAGTAGACAGCGGCAAGATTCCCGATATCGACAACCATTTGAACTGGATGACCCATATTCCCGACCGTCCCGAGCATTGCGGTATGGACGAAGTGAGCATTTGCTTTGCACACTCCAGAAACTGCTTCCCCACCAAGAACGAAGATCTGACCCGTATGTATCTGGAAGGCAGAGAACAGGTTGCCATCCTTGCAAAATTCATCAAGGAAAATGTTCCCGGCTTTGAAAAGAGCTACCTTTCCTATACCGGTTCTCTTTTGGGTGTTCGTGAGAGTCGCAGAATCGTTGGTAAATACCGCGTAACCGGCATGGATATTGCTACCGCAAAGAATCACGACGATGTAATCGCAATCAGCTACCACGGCTTTGATATTCACGGCTTTACCAAGTCCGGTAACCTGAAGTGGTTCAAGGGTACTCTTCCCTCCGGTGAAGAGGCTTACATTTCCAACATGAGTGGTTGGGGCTCTCAGATGCCTCCGGATGACGGCACCAAGAGAATCTTTATGTCTGAGCTCATCCCCGGTGACAAGCAGTATTTCTACGACATTCCTTTCCGTGCACTGGTACATAAGAGACTGGATAATGTTTTGGCAGCAGGCCGTAATCTTTCTTCCGATGTACCCGGTCAGAGCGGTACCAGACTGATCATGTGCTGTATGGCAATGGGTGAAGCGGCAGGTACTGCAAGTGCACTGGCCATTCAGGACAATGTGAAGGTAGGCGATGTTGACATTCCCAAGCTTCAGAATATTCTGGTTGCCAACAAGGGTAATATCGGTCAGGGTTACCGCAAGATCCCCGGTCTTGAGGATAAGGACTACTCTGAATTTGCGCTGAAGTTCCACAATGCAAAGACCAGAAACGGTAAAGAGTACCTCTTCCTGAAAAAGAACTAAAAAAAGAAAAGAGCAGCGAAAGCTGCTCTTTTTTTTGCATAAAAAAAGAACTGCCCATGGGCAGTTCTCTTTTTTGAACAAATTAGTTGTTCTCCTTCATTGCTGCGAAGCAATCGCTGCAATAAACGGGGCGATCGCTGGTGGGCTGGAAGGGAACTTTTGCTTCCTTGCCGCAGTTAGCGCAAGTGGTAGTGAAATACTCTCTTGCCTGTCTGGAAGCGTTCTTCTTTGCGTCTCTGCAGGGTTTGCATCTCTGGGGTTCGTTCTGGAAACCTTTCTCAGCGTAGAATTCCTGTTCACCTGCGGTGAATACAAATTCGTTGCCACAATCCTTGCATACCAGTGTCTTGTCTTCGTACATTTGCCATACCTCTTAAATATAAATTATTGCCCAGAACGGACTCGCACCGTCACCCTTTTTAATCTGTTGATCAAAACGCTCTCTTTAAGCTACTCGGGCATATTAGCGAATGAAATCAGGAAAGAGCCGACAGCTTTTTCCGAAGGCGGAAAAGGGTATTTTCCACACTTTTTGGCTTTTTTTCGATCAAAGCTGCGATCTCCGATACGGTCTTCCCCTGCAAGTGCAGACCGAAAACGCGTCTTTCTAAAGGGGAAAGCACATCGTCCACCTTGGAAAGAAGGGTGGAAAGCTCTTCCTTTCCCAAAAGAATGCGTTCGGGGGAAGCATTATCTCCTGAAGGGATCTCTTCTGCCTCTATATCCAGTGAGGCGGAAGCATGAAGTCTGTTGTATTTGCGAAGGCCTTCCAAAACGCCGGAACGCATACAAACAGAAGCAAAGGTGGAAAAGGAGGAGATCGTTTCATCGTAAAGCAAAACTGCCTTGTAAAGACCGATCAACCCTTCCTGACGCAGATCTCCTTTTTCTTCCTCGGGAATGGGGAAGGCGGCGATCATACGGGAAAGATGGGGCTGAAAATGGGCGGCGAGTGCTGCGAAAGCAGCTTCGTCACCTTCGGCGGCGCGGCGTATCAAGCTGTCCGATAAGGACACATCCTTCCGAATACGGTCAATGCTTTGTGCCATGAACACCTCTTTACCTAATTCTACCTAGTTTTTATTATAACATCGGCTTTAAATTATGTCAAGTATTTTAATAAAAAATAAATTCAATTAAAACTTTTTTGACAAAAAGTGCTAAAATTCTCAAAATCAAAAAAATTCCGGACCCATTTTTTCCTTGTTTTACCTTGAATTTCGTGATACAATGTGAAAAAAAGGGGGTAAATGTATGATTCGTCACATTGTTCTGTTCAAATTCAAAGAAGAGGCTGAGGGAAGAAGCAAAAAAGAAAATGTTCTTTTAACCAAAAAAATGCTGGAGGCTCTTCCTGCAAAGATCCCTCAGATCTTAAACAGCAAGGTTTCTGTTAACACCGAAGGGGCAAACGGGGAAAATGCGGATCTGATCCTCATTTCCGATTTTGAATCTCTTGAAGCGTTAAACGAATATATCGTTCATCCGGATCATAAGGCAGTGGGTTCTTTTATGGGACCTTTGCGAGAGTCGAGAGCCGGGATCGATCTTACCGTATAACCTGAACCAGAACTGCGTGTACGGCGAAGCGTTCGTCTTTCGTGTTCTCTTCATCGGCGCAGGTGGAAAGGGTAAGGATCCGGGAGTTTTTATCAAAGTTATAATCGGTCTCAAAAATAGAGATGAACGCCATTTGGTCGCAGAAATGGATGAAATCGTCGTCCGATACGAAATCGGTTTCAAAATAGTTGTCAAAGGCGTTGGAAACATGGGCGGAGAAGGGCTTATATACAAAGATCCCTTCTTCTGTTGCGATCTCAATGGTGGATCGGTAGAAGGCGGAGGCGTTTGCAAAATCGTGAATGGATGCAAACATGCTTCCGTCTTTCATATTGTGCCCGTAAATGACGGTGTTGCGGTTTTCCGCAAAGCTCGGAGAATTGCGTTCATCGATAAAAAGAGTGCCGCCGGAAAGATATTTTCCGTAAAAATCTCTTCTCAGATAATAGTTTTTGTTTTCGGACCAAACCACGGGGTAATTGACTACGGTTCCGTCAATGGTGATCCACCCTGCGGTATCGGGGTTGATTTTTTTCAGCTGACCGATCTTATTTACCAGGGTCTGCTGTTCTTCCGAGAAGGTGGCGTTATTTTCTCCTCTATCCTCGCTTTTACCGTCTAGGATATCCTGGGGGGTCAAGGATTTGGTTGCGGAAAGGCTTTTGGAAAGATATTCCTTGTGAAAGAAGTCCTTTTGCTCTACCATTTCCTGAAGACCCGAATAGATGACGCGGGAACGGTAATAGTCATAGAGCTTGGAAAAGACAAAGGCACCTGCGGAGAAAAATCCGAAAATGCAGATGAAAAGCGCGGCATAGCGAATGATATCCACCGTTTTCAATTTTTTACGGGGATTTTTGGCAGGGTCTTCAAAGACATCGTACATACCGTCAAGAGATTTTTTGACCATTTCTTCCGGAGGTAAATCGGAAAAGGGATTTGGTGCTTTTTCGGAAGAATTGGGGTCTGCATTGTCCTTGACGCCGTCTTCTTTTTGGTCGGGAGTTTCTTTCTTTCTTCTTTTAAGAATAAATCGTTCCATTTGAATTTTGGGAGACGCGGCTTCTTTTTCTTCTTCTGCTTCCGAAGCTTTTCCCAAAAGGCTGATCTCTTTTTCGTCAAGATTTTCTTCTTGATCTACAGCGCGACGAAAGATCTCAACAAAAAGGTCTTCTTTTTGTGCCTGTTTTTTTTCTTTTTTCTCCTCGGGGGAATGCTTTCCCTCTACTTTTTTCGGCCCGGGCATTGCCTCGGTATCCGCAAGGGATTTTAAAACGGGAACGATCCTCTCCCGTTTTGGCTCCGCCTTTTTGGGAGAAGTCTTTTCATATTGAAAGATGCTTTGAGGCAAGGCTTCCTGATTGGCAAGGGGGCGAGGCCTCTTTTTTTCTTTCGGAGGGGTATCGTTTGAATTTTCCTCCGAATGCCCCATAGTTTCCTTTTGAAAATCCTCTTGGGGCATATCTTTTTGATCGAACATATCTTCTCCTTGTAGGGGTGAGTTTGTTTTATTTATTTCCAGAAACGGGTCAGCATTTCACGCAGCTGGGCATCCCGCTGGATCAGGGCTGCATCCTCCCAGCTTTCGGGGAAAAGCTCGCGAATGTCTTCTCCCAAAAAGCGCTTGTCGCAAAGGATCAGAAAGCCTCTGTCCTCCTCACTTCGGATCACGCGGCCTGCTGCCTGTAAAACGCGGCTCCAGCCGGGAAGGGTGTAGGCAAAGCTTTTGCCGTCCATTTCTCTTTTATAATAGGAAGCACATTCCGCCTCCGCTTCGGGGCTGGGAGGAGGGAATCCGGTTCCCACAATGATCTCTCCCACCAAAGAATCTCCCTTCAGGTCTACTCCTTCGGAAAAGATT
>JAZUOK010000279.1:0-5718 GCA_045604665.1 Eubacteriales bacterium
CCAAGAGACCCGTTTACGGGTAGCAAGTAAAAAATGCATGGCTGGCAGGCCACACTATGCGCATTTATGTGCAGCCAGTTTCCTTAGGGCTATGCCCGAAAATGAAATACCACCCGCTATGCGGGTGGATTTTTATTTTTATTTCTCAAGACGAAATAGTGCGGTGCCGTTTTCTTCCAGTTCAAAGGAGATTGTTTCGTAGCAGCCGGGCTTAAATTCTGTACCAAACACCGGAGTTATATGATGTTCCTTCGGTAGTTTTAGTGTTTTTTTACCTTTTTCTGCCGAGTGGAGGGCAATGTATTCGCCACAGACATAGACAATATCTTTCTCATAGTTGTAAATATGAATATCCGCTTCTTTGATAAAGCTATGAATTTCTTCAGCAGAAAGCTCGGGGTGGTCTTTTGTGGCGCTTAAATATGGAATCCCAAGTTTTTTGCAGATTTCTATTGCTTTTTTTCCTTCATCTGAGGGAAGTGCAAAGGGGAAAATTGCAGCTTTATAATTGCGGAGCACTATACTTGCGTCTTCTACCATATAGGTGTCAAATGGAGCGCCGATTTTTCCCATAGCGGTTCTTGTTTCTTTGATCGAAAGAAGAGCAGGGGATTTAGTTAGCATATTTGACCAGCTTCTCTCGTCTGCAAAGAAGACGATTTCCGAAACGGTTTGATAGGAAGGTCGGGTGCTGTATATTTTCAAATATTCTTCCATTTCTTTCATTAAAATGGGGTCCTTATACCATTTTCCCCACATATCAAACCACCAAATACCGGATCCTTTTGTGAGCTGGTGGACAAAGGCTTTTCTCAGTGCATCTCTTGAAAGTTCGGGAGTGGGAGGACCGGCCCAAAGGGATCTCCCGTTTGTTTTGTAAATGTTTTGGTCGTATTTGTCCGGCCTTGCTTCTTGAACGCCTGTGGTTAGATAAGTTCTGATGTCACATTCAATAAAGGGAAGCTTATTGTGAAGTTTTATAGAGTCAACAGGCATCATATCGGCCCAATCCATACCAAAAGCGCGCGAATTTGTATATGCATTCGGAGAAGACAGAAAATCAATATTTTCGGAATCGATGATTTTTCTTAAGGCATGAGAGCCAAACAGAGGTGTCGTGCCTTCAAATGTATATCCGTAAAAAGTGCCTACTACTTGGCTGTGTCCCGTTTCCTCTTTGATTACTTTTGCAAAAAGATCAATGGACTTTGCAACTTCTTCATCAGAAAATAGTGCGTAGTTTTTTGCATTTTCATTTGTTTGCTCATGAATTTCGTTATCCAGAAAGTCTTCTGAATTGGGAAGAAGAGCGTTTTCAATTCCAAGTGTTTTTTTCGACCAAGCCTGAAAAGCCTTTTCTGCGTATTTTCCAAGGCTTCCGTTTAGGTCGTGATGAAACCATTCCTGTGTCATTCCGCCGCAAATCTGCCAGCCTCCGATTCTGTCAGCGTAGTCAGCTTTCATTATGTGGTCAACGGTGATCCGTAGCATTTTTGAAGCATCGCAACGGAAGTTTTCGGAAAAAAGTGCCTCTCTTAATCCTGCTTTTTCTGTTGTTATTACATCATCCGGGTGAGATTCGATCCACCATTTTGGCATACTGATATTAATTCTCGGGAAAATGATTGCTTCCGGACAGAGAGAAAGAATCTTTTTGACAGCGTTTTCAAATTCGGAAAAATCACAATTTTCTTTGTCTTCAAAAATCCCTACTTCAAAAGGGCTAAAACCTGTTTTTGAGTTAATGGGCAGAGTAGTAAAAGAGGCATTCACAAAGAAAATGCGATATCCGGCTTTTATAAAGTCTTCTGCACAGCTTCTTTCCTCAAAATAGGTTGTATATGCGATCGCAGGGTAAGATTTTCCATCGATCAGTAAAGTTTGTAAACCATTTGTGGTTTGAATAAAACTTCTCAGCATATTTATCGGTCCTTTTTCTTTGCTTCGACAGCACTACGGATGACCCAATTGTTTTCGCTGAGGAGTTTTACTGCTTCTTCCTCATCGCATCCAAGAATTTCGGTAACAATGCGAATTACTCTTCTCTTCAGTTTTTCATTGGAAGGGGAGAGGTTGATCATCATATTTTCATAAACCTTACCTGTTTTTGCCATTGCACAGGTGGTAAGAGTATTTAAAACGATCTTCTGTGCAGTACCTGCTTTCAGACGGGTAGAGCCTGTGAGAACCTCAGCACCGGTATCGGTAAATATCTTAATATCGGCAGCGTTTAATACAGGGGTGTTTTCGTTGCTTGTGATGCCTACGGTAACGCATCCTTTTTCCTTGGCATATTCCAGTGCCCCAACTACGAAAGCAGCGCCGCCGGCAGCAGAAATGCCAACAACAACATCACCTGCTTCAATGCCAAAATCAGTCAAGGCTTCCACGCCCTTTTCGTAGATATCCTCGGCATTTTCACCGGCAACGAACATTCTTTCTTTTCCCCCGGCAATGATGCCCTGCACTAAATCGTAAGAAACACCAAAGGTGGGTGGACATTCCGAAGCATCAATGACACCGAGTCTGCCGGAGGTGCCTGCACCGATATAAACAAGTCTGTGGCCGTTGATAAATGCTTCTGCAATTTTATCGATAGCTTTGGCAATGGATTTAGATGCGTTTTCAACGGCTTTCACAGCGTCGTAATTTGCTGTGATGACAAGGCGTGCCATTTCTTCAGTATTCATCTTATCAAGATTCATACTGGCAGGGTTTCTCATTTCTGTTCTAGCAAGCTTCATTTTGTTATTTCTCCGTATGATTTTTTAAAATTTGTATAGAAAGCATTATCAAATTCAATTTGTTCCATTTTGCAAGCATTTCTGCAAGCACCGTATATAGGAGGAAGGTCATTGATAATCAGCTTTATATTGCTGTATTTTGTAATGTGGGATTGCATGATTTCGGCGTGATGCTCAAAAATTCCGCCGTTTGCAAGAGCAATCGGATTGACCTTATAAAGATCCATTCCTCTGTTTAACATTTTTGCAAGTGCCATTGCATTGCGATCAATGATTTCAATTGCTTTCGGATCTTCTTTATTGTACGCATCAAAGACTGTGGTGGCAAAGCTTGCAATGTAAGGTTTGCCTTCATCGTATATTTTTCCGATATTCTGCCAAACAGAGTCTGTTTGCATTTTTTCCCTGACAAGATTTGTGATCAAAGAAGGAGGTTTTTTCCCATCCTCTTCATCAAGTGCGATTCTGATAGCGGCGCGACCAATGTCAAATGCGCTTCCTCCGTCATCAAGAAGATGTCCCCATCCTCCAAGTCTCGCATAATTATTTTCGTTTTTTACAAAAACGACAGATCCTGTTCCGCTGATTACAACCATATTTGCACGATCATCTGCTGCAAAGAGGTTGATTGCGTCGGTTTGAATATCAATTTTCAGTATTGGAAAACTTTTTTTTAGGGAATCACTTAATTTTGTTGCATAGTTGTTTGACCCTGCTCCTGCAACACCTCCGAAAACAGTCTTTATGGATGGATATTGGATCAGCATTTCGTGAATGCCATCGGCGAGAATCTCTTTTGAATTTTCGAGACCGATATCATTCGGATTGCTTCCGGATTTTATTAGCCTTTTTATTACAGTTCCATTTTTCTGAATCAGTGCAAATTCTGTTTTCGTTCCGCCGCCGTCGATTCCGAGATAAAGTTTTTCACTTTCCGGCGAAAGCAGGTCATCTACCAAAATACCAAAATAGGAAGCAATGCGGATCAAATTTTCAAGTTCGGGAGGAGCAATCCCTCGTTCCCAGTTGGAAACCGCTTGAAAGCTTACCATAAGAATGGACGCAAATTCACTTTGTGTCAAGTTTTTTCCAAGCCGAAGCTCTCTGATCCGTTTGCCAATTAGTTTTAAATCAATCATTTTATACCTCAAATGTTTTGTAAGTTTATTATAACAACCATTAATTGAAAAATCAATCAAATATTTCTTGATATTTCAATTTTACTCAATTTTAAATTGAAAAGCCCAATGCCGATTCGGCATTGGGCAAAATAGGTTATTTGTTCTTCAAAACACTGATTCTGTCAATTTGATAATATGAAAAAGCGTTGAGATGGTCTTTTGTAATAACTTCGCCGGAAATTGCAATGGGGATGGCAGGTGGACAGGTTACGCTGACTTGAGATAAAATTCTGCCAACAGCATTTTCTACACTTATTTCCTCAAAAGGCGAGAACACCGCTTCTTTGGGGGATAATTTTTTGCAAATTTCAGGAATTTGCGGAGGGAAGAGGAGAATCGGCTCTTTTTGCGGTATTTTTGAAAAGATCTCTTTTATTGCTTGTAATGTTTCATCGCCGTTTTCGGGGGAAAGCATCAGAACCAAAAAATCAGGATCTGAAAACTCTGGAATTAGGTTTTTATTTTTGATCAAATCTGCCAATTCATATCCTGTATATCCGGAAGCCTTTGCTTGAATCGTGATTTTTAAAGGTTCATCACCGATCAAAGAAAAATCTTGGCTTTTCAGATTTTTTTTCAGATCGTGAACCTTTGCTGAAAAAGAATAAAGTTTTTCGCGAAATGCTTCTGAAAGGTATCTGTTACACAGATCAAGGGATTGCAAAATAAGATAAGAAGGGCTTGTGGAAGCAAACAGCGAGAGCGCAAAAGCAGCTTTTTCAGATAAAAAAACGGGTGCATTTTTTGAAATGTGCAAGTAGGCGCCGCCGGTGAGCACGGGGAGCGTTTTGTGCGCAGAATCGCAAACCAAATCAGCGCCCAGTGAAATCGGATGATATGATTCGGAAAAAAAATGAAGATAAGCGCCGTGTGCATTGTCAACAAGCAAAAGAATGTTGTTTTTATGGCAAATATCCGCAAGATTTTCAATATCGGATATCATTCCCAAATAATCAGGAGAAGTGATGTAAAGCGCGGTAGGTGCTTCATTTTCGTTTAAGTAAAGCTCAAGGTCCTTAATAGTAATCTTTTCCGAAAGGAGCGTTTTGCTTTTGGTCTGCAAAAAAGAAGGGTTGATATCAAGAAGTGCACAGCTTGTTACAAATGATTTGTGGACATTTCTTGCCGCCAATATCTTTACATCTTTCCCGTTTTCAACCGCATACATTTTCGCAAGAGCAAGCATTGCTCTGATACAAAGTGTAGAACCTTCGGTGGAATAAAGGGTTTTTTTACTATCAAAAAGATAAGAAGCGTTCTCCTGGCTCTCTTTCAGAATACCGTTTTCGTGATAGAGCACATCTGCGCCGTCTATTTCGGTAATGTCATATTTTTCCGCGCCTAAAAAATTCTTACCCTTATGACCGGGCATGTGTAGTCTTTTGGGAACACTTTTGTTGTATTTTTGAATAAAATCAAATACAGGTGTTGTCATATTAATCTTTGATTGCCTTTGAGGCTTCCAGCATAATGGCACATTCCATGCGTTTTCTGAAAAGATCGCAGCCGTATTGATATACACCGTTGATACTGCCGGTTGCATGGTAGGCATTGGCAGCACAACCGCCAGAGCAGTAAAGCTTTGCCCAGCAGTCAGCGCACTCTTCTCTCGAATATACATTGCAACTTAAAAATTCACTTTGAATTTTGGTATTTGTCACGCCATCCCAAATATTTCCGAGAAGGAATTTTTCGTCGCCGACGAATTGGTGGCAAGGATAGAGGTCACCCCAAGGTGTTACAGCCATATATTCCGTCCCCGAACCGCAGCCGGATACTCTCTTATAAATACA
>JAZUOK010000280.1:0-14876 GCA_045604665.1 Eubacteriales bacterium
CTTCAAAGTTTAAAAGATGGTATTCCCCTGCCTTCAGTTCGTATTTTACAATGTTGGAGCAGGTGCCGCGGAATGGATCCACTCTTCTGTGGTCCTCCTCTTTGATCTCCACTTCCTCGAAAATAATATATGCCGTCAGATCCTCCAAGGCTTTCAGATGAAGGGTGAAAAAGCCCGTGATCGTTCGAGAAAGGTCATAAAAGCGGTAAGTATCTGCTGCCATTTTTCCGCCGACCGCATTGTCGAAGGCACGGTAACGGAATTTGTTCACTTCGTCTGCCGCATCATCTTCGATCTCAAACGGGTAAAAGCCCTTACGGGAAACAGGATCAATGGCAGAATACACCCGATCACGGTAGGGTGCGCCGTTGGGGTCCACCGTAACACTTCCCTCTTCCAAAAGAAGCATCTCTTTTCGATCGTATTTGGGATATTTTACATATCGGGGCAAGAGCTTGTTGATTTCCACATCCTCCGTTTCAGCCACGGGATAAGGAAAAGATTTTCCTTGATAAAAAAGCACGGGATCCCTGTCCAAACGGTAAATTTCCGTAAAAGTGCGCTGAAAGCTGAATTTTCTCACCTTCTGAACACGGCTTGTGAGATGAAAAGCAGAAAAATCCTTTGCCGTGGCAAAAAGCTCTTCCCCTTCCAAAATCTCTGCCGCAAAGAAGGGTCTTTCATCAATCAGGTAATAGGAGTTGACATTCGCAGAGTGTACCTCTACCGTAATCAAAACCTCTTTTCCCTGCCAAGGCGAGAGATCATAGGAATCCACTCTGGAATATCCGTGTGCAGCTCTTGCAGGGCCATAGCCGACAAAATCTCCGCTTATGAAAATACGGTACAAATTGGCAGCTGCAATTTTAATTTTTGTTTTTTCACCGGGAGTCAGCGTATATTGAAACGCCGCCAAAATATTTTTTTCTTCCGAAAGTCCTTTCAGCCAGATTCCGTTCATTTTTTTGCCTCTTTTTCAAAAGTAATAAAAGCCCATCGCTTTTCTTGATTTTACCATTGAGAGAAGTAAAAAGCAACCTTTTTCAGGAAAAACAAGCCATTGACAAACTTATTTTCCTTCTTTAAAATATCAGTATATCAAAAACGGGAAAGGAGCGTCTTATGATCCCAAAAGAATTTTCTGCCCTTGTTATCAATTGGTTTCAAAAAAAAGGACGGCTTCTTCCCTGGCGCGAAGGACGCGACCCTTACCGCATCTGGATCTCCGAAATTATGCTGCAACAAACCAGGATCGAAGCGGTGATCCCCTATTATCACCGTTTTTTGAAGGAACTGCCCGATATTCCCTCTCTGGCAAACTGCCCCGAAGATAAGCTGTTAAAGCTTTGGGAGGGGCTGGGCTACTATTCCAGAGCAAGAAACCTGAAAAAAGCCGCAGAAAAAACCATGGCGGAGTTCGGCGGCACACTTCCCACGGAAGTAAAAGGATTAAAATCTCTACCGGGTATCGGGGATTATACCGCAGGCGCCATCGCCTCCATCGCCTTCGGAAAGCCTGCCCCTGCAGTAGACGGCAATGTCCTTCGGGTACTGACGCGCGTTCTTTCCGACAAAAGTGATATCGCCCTTCCAGACACAAAAAAGCGTCTTACTGCAATGCTTGAAAAGATTTACCCTTCCGGAAAGGATGCAGGCGATCTGACCGAGGGCATTATGGAGATCGGCGAGCGGATCTGTATTCCAAACGGAGTGCCTTTGTGCACCGTATGCCCTTTAAAAGAAATTTGCCTTGCAAAAAAGAAAAACCTCACCGATTCCATCCCATTTAAAAGCCCCAAGAAGGAACGAAAAATTCTTCCCATGACTGTTTTTATCCTGGAATGCGACGGAAAATTTGCCCTTCAAAAAAGGCCTGATTCCGGTCTTCTTGCAGGAATGTGGGAGTTTTATAACACCCTGGATGAAATGGAACCATCAAATGCCCTTACCCATCTTCAAGAAAAGGGTATCGCTGCCGAAGAGATCGCTCCTTTCGGAAAAGCAAAGCACATCTTCACCCATTTGGAATGGCACATGACAGGCTTTTTCGTAAAATGCACCAAAAAGACAGATGGCTTTTCTTGGGTCACAAAAGAGGAAATGGAAAATTCCTTTGCCCTCCCCACAGCCTTCTCCAAATTCAAGGGAAAATTAAAGTAAAAAAGAACGACGAATCGTCGTTCTTTTTTTATTCTTTATCCTTGCAGGCTTTCAGCATACGAACAAGCTCTTGGGCAAATTCTTCTCCGCTGCCGGGGGCAAATTTTGAAATATCCACCTCGTACGCTCCGTGAGGGTAGGCCAGCGCCGAGGGAACATAACCCATATAGCCGTTTGTTAAGGAGCAAACAAAGGTCATTTTGCAAGGAGAACCGTCCCGGATCTCCTTGCCGTTGGTATCAAACATTTCATAAGGCGCGGCGGCAAAACCGATATCTCCGATGGTAAAGGCAGTAAAGGGAACCTCTCTGGTTTCGTTACCTCCCGCGACGCGCCCATCGTAGATAGAATATTCGCAGGAAAGGGGGCCAAGATCTGCCTTTTCTTCGCCGCCCACCGCCTCCTTGATCACCTCTACAATGTGATCCGTGGCAGAGGACATATTTTTATACTTCAGTTCACCGGGAATCTCAGTTCTGAAATTGATATTGGCGCCTGCGCCGCTTTGATAAGCAAAATGCACATCCATCTGCTTTTCTACCTTCTCACGCAAGGGATGGACGAAATCTGCAGACACCACCGTTTCCGCCACACCGTAGTAGTGGGTCTGGTAGTTTACAAGAAGAATGTCTTTTTTATCCCCGCGCTCAAAGCGAACCGTGCGAAGCTCCGTATCTGCCTCGGTTTCGTGAGAAATGGGAATGTTGCCCATTCCATCGGGGTTGGTTTCATAGCTTCCGTCTTTCATCAGATACCGACGGACAAAGGTTACATCCTCAGTGTGTGCCGTTCCGATATAGGCTTCTGCCGGGGAAAGATCGTGGAGTGCAAGAACAACGGCACGCTCCAAGCGGTGGTAGTAAAGCTCCCGCCACTGCCGCATATTTCCCTCTCCAATGTTTACATGATCGGGAGCGGAATGGGTATGGGTGCAGTTGATCATAACCCTTTCTTTCGGAATACCGCAAACCTTTTCAATCGCTTTGCAGGAGTATTCCGCAAAGGTGTCGTCAATTCCACGCATATCAAGGGAGATCAAAAGAAATGCCTCCTTGCCGTCGGAGATGGCGGTGCATGTGAGCTGCACGGGGTCGTGATTGGTATATCCAATGTTATTGAATGCCGTATAAGTAGGAACAGGCAACACCTCCGGCGCTACACTCTGTCGGTTATACCCAACAGAAAACCCTTCGGGGTAAACAATATCCCCCGTAGGCAAAGGCTCCTCCGTTTCCGTTTCTGTTTTCTCTTCTTTCTCAAGTTCCTCCTCCACCTTCTCCTGCGGTGCAAGAGAAGCAGAACAAGAACAAAGGAATAAACAGCACAAAACTAAAAGAAAGCAAACAATTCGTTTCATTTTCCCACCCTTTCTTTTCTCCGTTTCAGTATACCACATTCATGAAAAAAAGCAACATTCTCTTTTGAGAAACAAACCGTTTTTGACCAAATGCCACTGCCCTCTCCGGCTTCATATCGGGCATTCACAAACTCTCGCATATTGACGTTGACGTAAATTCATAGTATAATGAACATATGAAAAATCAGGAGGAAAACTATGGATACGACCGGATTTGTTGAGTGGTTAAGCACAGAGAAAGCATTAGGAATAAGATCCGCTAAAGATGTTGCCTCCAGATATGGTCGAGTTACCCGATTGCTTGGTACTGAAGAACTGGGAGAAGATGCAATCGATCTCTTGAAAGAAAACCTCGACTTTCAGAACAGTTCGACCTTCATCCGATCTCAATTAAAGCGAGCTGTATCCTTATATATTGAGTTCCTGGCAATAAAGAAAAAGGGTTAAGACCCAATAAATGCGATTAGACAGCCCTCGCATATAGGACCGACGGCCGAAACACATCACTGATAAAAAGCGAATATATCGCTTTAAAGATTTGCAGCACGGTTTTCGTGCCGATCCTTCACAGAATCTCAGAGAATATTGTTAAATCATTAGGTTGAGGAAGTAACAATGTCTAGATATAAAATTATGGATCTCTTTGCCGGAGTAGGTGGCCTCAGCTATGGCTTCTCAAAGTTACCGGAATTTGAGATCATCGCAGCGAATGAAATCGAAAAAGATATTGCGGTTGCATATACATTAAATCACCCAAATGTCACAATGATGAACTGTGATATCAAAGATTTGACCGAAGAAAATCTCGGTAAAGCCTTAAGGGGACAACAGATCGATATCGTTGTTGGCGGCCCTCCTTGTCAATCTTATTCCACCCTGGGAAAAAGGCAGATGGATGATCGTGCCAACCTCTTTATGCAATATAAACGAGTATTGCATATTTTGAAGCCGAAGGCATTTATCTTTGAAAATGTTGTAGGCATCTTAAGTATGGACAAGGGCAAACTGTTCAAGCAGATCCAAGCAGAGTTTGAAAAAATCGGATATACGCTCAAGTACAAGGTTCTGAACGCAGTTGATTATGGCGTTCCTCAGCAAAGAGAACGAGTATTTCTCGTAGGATTCAAAGGAAAAAACAACTTCGAGTATCCTTCTCCTACACACGGTGAAGGTTTAAAGCCACATGTAACGCTTTGTCAGGCAATCGGCGATCTGCCGGTGTTAAAAAGCAATCAGTCCAGCAAGAGATACGCTTACCAACCGGACAATGATTTTCTGCATTTTGTGAGGACTTCTGCCAAAGAACTAACCGAGCATAGTGCACCTAAGAACGGCGAGCATTTGATTAGGATTATGGAAGCGCTCAAGGATGGTCAAACCAAAGACGATCTGCCGGATGATATTCGCCCAAAGAGCGGCTATGGCAATACCTATGCAAAGCTTTGGTGGAATCGTCCCTCTACAACGATTACCCGGAACTTCTCTTGCCCTTCCTCTTCAAGATGCATCCATCCAAGGGACTCAAGAGCAATGTCCATCCGAGAAGGAGCAAGACTCCAAAGTTTCCCGGATGATTACAAGTTTTATGGTTCCAGTAGCATGAAAAGATTGGAGATCGGCAATGCTGTTCCTCCGCTGCTTTCGATGGCGATCGCAAAACAAATGTTAAAATCAATGCAAGACGAATAAATTCGGAGGCTGCATAAAGCAGCCTCCGATTGTTTATTTCAGAAGATTATTCACCTTGCCGAATTTGTGATGGAATTGAAGTTGTCTCTGATGCCATTGTACAAATCCAAAAGGAAGTTGAATCGTAGTCCCACCAAAAGAAGAACCGTAATAAGTCTCTTTTTGAGCCACTGCTTGAGCAGCCTCGCAAATATCTTTGATCAAGAATACTTTGTCAACATCATGTTCCCCGAGTAAGTTAATATACCAAACATAATCTGACCACTCTCCTTGATCTCGTACAGCACCCATAGCAAAAGAAAGCGCTGTCAGTTCATATGCATTCTCACAAAACCAGTTAAGTAGCCCATCGTAAAGAGCCTTATTATAAGCCTTCAGCGTTGTTGCATTCACACTTGCATGGCGCATCTGAAGATTGTAGTTCTTCCCATGGCTTCTGTCAGCATATTGCTCAATAATAGGAATTGCATCATCTGCTGCTGCCCAAAACAAATTGATAGCTCTCTTCACAGTTTCGGGAATCGTTTTCTTGAACTGTGCCTCGAAGGTTTCAATAAAAATCCCGGCTCTAACAAAATATACCTGACCGTCAAGGCTTTTCTTGATGGAAATATTGATTTCATTTCCGCTTTCCAAGAATATCTTAAGATCAGTCTTGGATTTTGTTTTGCGTCTGCCGGTAACACTGGGTACATTCGTTTCATGCAAACCGCCAACACTGGTCTCTCTGATCTTTTCATTGTGCAAACCCAGTCGGCAAAGAAAATTCTCTGCATACACAGGATCATTGTCCAACCGTTGCTTAACCAAATCCTCATTTTCATGACCGGACAGTTTTGCATGCTGCCAACCTGTGGCTCTATCTCTATGCCCCATATGATTCCTCCACAAATAACTTATAAGAATCAATACCTAAAGCATCTGCAATCCGCTGAACATTCTCAAGTGCAATACTTCTCCTGTTACACTCAATTGCACTAATGTAGGTCCTATGCAATCCGCATTTTTCGGCAAACGCTTCTTGTGAAAGACCAAGTTTTTTGCGATACTTTTTTACATTTGTACCAAAAACCTTTACGATATCCATCTTAAACACCTCCATAATGGATTTTATCGAGTTGAATACAATAATTCTACATACAATAAGTATCAAAAAAGCATATCTTAAATGTAATACTTCCTTCAAAGGTATCTTTTTTCTTGGCTCAAAAGTCTTCTTTCTGCAAGAAATAAAAAAAGACAGTCTTTCGACTGTCTTATTTTTGGTGCGAGAGACGGGACTGGACATTGACACCGACGATTCTACCATCGCCATTCGGCTCGGCACAATCGGGTGTCGGCTGTCAACCGACTGCGAAAAAGCCATAACATGGCTTTTTCTTGCCGTTCGCCCTCTCGGGTTCAAGTCCGTCTTCCATTTGTAATAAACAAAAAAGCAGCACCATTCGGTACTGCTTCTTTGTTTGGTGCGAGAGACGGGACTTGAACCCACATAGAATTACTTCCACTAGCACCTCAAGCTAGCGCGTCTGCCAATTCCGCCACTCTCGCAAAGGGAACATTCGATATTATAGTGCTCACTTTTGTTTTTGTCAAGTGTTTTTTTGAAAAAAGTCAATTCTCATTTCTTTTTGTAAAATCCCGATTTTTGCTCTTTTCACCTTTTTGCTGTCGGGTCATACAATAGCATTGAACCGGTTATCTTCCGGTATCAAAGAAAGGGGTAACACTATGAACTGCGCTTGCAATCTTTTCAGCAAAGATGTTTTGCTTTGGGTCATCCTGATCGCCGTCGTCATTCTTCTCTTTTGCTTCTGCTGAGTAAAAGGAAAAGCGTGTCAAAAGACACGCTTTTTTCTTTTTTTACGATACCGCTTCGGTAAAGGTTGCCTTGACGGTATACTCTCCTACAGGGTAGAATTTTCCTTCCGTTGCGGAGGTCTGAACGATCTGAACGGGGATCTCCTTTTCCCCTGCCTCGGTAATATCGGAAAGATCGATGTTCAGATAGAAATCATCTGCCGTTGCATTTCGCAGATTCTCATATCCGCCGCGGATCTTAAAGCTCAAGGAGGTAATATTGAAGCTGTAATTCAACGCTTTTTCCGGCGGTGTTACGGCAACATGACCGGAATTAAGCTTCATTTTGATGGTTTTGGAACCGTTATTCAAAATATCAAGAGTTACCTTAATATCGCCCAGTGTTTCCCCGAGACTGACTCCTTCGGGAAGAGGAATCTTATCGCCGGTCAAGGTGGCAGTAAACCTGGTAGTATCCAACGTTTTTTCGTCAAGAATCAAAGCCGGAACGCTTTCCAGTGCATCGATGGCAGCAGGCTCACCCTTGACGGTAATGGACTTAGGAGAAATGGTATATCGCATATCCTTTTCATTCCAGAAGCCGTTCTTTGTTTGCAGGGTAAGGGGCACCGTCTTTGTTTTGATGACCGCAAAATGCACAAGCACATTTTTTTCCGGTGTAATGATGTGATGCGATTCGATCTTTACGCCTTGTTTGTCATAAAATTCATAGTCTAAATTACTCTCGAAGCTTGCTTTCACTTCGCCGAGCTTTCCTGTTTTCACCTTAGCATGATCGATGGCATCCAAAACGCTCTTGGGGCCTTTTATCGTAACCTGTTCTACTGCCGCCTTTGCTTCGATACCCACATTTTCCCCGGTGGTATATTCTCCCAATTCCACCACAACAGGAACCGAAACAGAAAGGGTCTGGTCCACAAAGACGGTTGCTACCTGTGGGAAACAACCGAAAAGCTCTGTTTCCTTGGGTACCAAAACACTGATATCCGCGCGATAATTGCCGGGTTGGGTGATCTGACTCAGATCTGCATAGGCTTCCAGATCGGAGGATTTGATCTTATTCAGATCACTTCTCTTTCCGATCAGCGTCACATCTACGCGATTTTCCCCACCCTCGATCACAGAAAAGGAGGAGGAGAGAGACTGCATTTTCACCGTTACATCGGTAAAGGTCTTTTTATAATCCGGCGCCTCTGCTTCCTGTACATAAAACCAAAGGACAAGTGCAACAAAAACGGAAAAAAGGATCACCAAGAAGGAATACTTGTTTTTGCTTTTTTCTACCGCTTCCTTTTGAGGTCTGTGAAAGATCTGAGAGAAAAAATTATTTTTCATCCTTTTTTCCTCCTTTCCTCTTAATGAGGCTCTTCTTTTCACGGTTTACACCGAACTCATTGATCAGACGGTGCTGGAGGACCTTCGGCTGAACCCGATCGATCTCACCGTTTTTCGCAATGGAAATATTACCCGTTTCCTCGGAAATGATGATTACAAAAGCATCGCTGATCTCGGAAATGCCCAGACCTGCACGATGACGGGTGCCAAGCTCATTGGGTAAATTGGGGTTACCGGAAAGGGGCAAGAAGCATCCGCAGGAATGGATCCTTTCTTCCCGAATTACCATTGCACCGTCGTGAAGGGGCGCCTTGTTGAAGAAAATGTTCTCAATGAGGAGCTTTGTGACCGCAGCATCCACCTCAACCCCCGTGCGGATCTCGTCCCCAAGACGAGTGGAGCGCTCCAGAACGATCAGCGCGCCGGTGCGGCTTTCCGAAAGCTCTTGCGCGGCGAGGCAGATCTCCTCGATCATTTTCCCCTGGCTTTTTTCCTGTGCTTCCGTAATGCTTTTCAGATTTCTGAAGTTTCCGCCCATTTTTTCAAGAGCAGAACGAAGCTCCGGCTGAAAGATTACGATCAATGCGATCAATCCTACATCAAACAGGGTCTCAAGAAGATAATTCAGTGCATTCAGCCCTGCAAAATCGCTGATCCACATAATCAAAAGGATCGCAAAAATACCCAGGGCAAGCTTTCCTGCTCTTCTCTGGCGAACGAAAGAAATCACATAATATATAAGGAAGGAAACGATCAAAATATCCAAAACATCGGCAATACCGATAGAAAGGATCTGATTCCAGATGAATCGGAAAAAATCTCCGATGGATTGTAGCATGTTCTGCATTACTTTTTTTCCTTTACTTTTTATGCGTTATAAAGAAGATCAATGCTGGAATCGATAAATTCCTGCAGTTCTTCTTGGGTGAAGGCTCTTTGAGAGATCACCGCGATCATATACACCTGTCTTGCAAGCTTCTTTGCTTTTTCGCGGCTTTGTTCCGCGGCAGAAAGATTTGCAATTCTGGCGATCAGGGGGCAGTTCATATTAAGGGTCAGCGTGATCTCATCCTCGGGAGAGGAGATGCCGGGGATGGAATTTCCGTACTGACGGAGGATCTCCCCAAGTCTTCTCTTTTCCTCGGAAAGGGTGATCAGGGCGGGAGTCTTGGTGGATTTCATCACCTGCTGCTGCAAAGTGACCTTTTCATCGATCACCTCACGGAATACTGCATTCAGATCTTCATTCTCCTCTGCTTCTTCCTCTGCCTGCAGCACTTCATCCAGCTCCGAATCAACACGGACATAGTGCAAAGCCTTGTCCTGCATTTCCATAAAGGAGAGGAATCGGGAATCGATCACACCGTCCATCACCGTAACCGTGATCCCCTGCTCGCGGAACAAATTGATGTATCCCACCTGCTGGAGCACATCGTTGGTATAGTACATGGTGTTGTCCTTGCCCTTGCCGGCATTCTTTTCCAGATACTCGGGAGCGGTGAGGTATTCACCCTCTGTGGTCTTATATAAAATAATATTTTTAATGCGGTCAAGAAACTTGGGATCTCTTGTGCAGCCGTATTCCACAAAGGGCTTTACATCGTCCCAGATGGTTTCAAGCGCCTTGCGGTCGTTTGTGAAAAGAGCGTTGAATTTATCGCAGATCTTCTTGGTGATGTGACCTGAGATTTTCGTTACATATCCGCTGTTCTGTAAATAGCTGCGAGATACATTCAAGGGAAGCTCGGGGCAGTCCAGAGCGCCGCGCAAAAGCATCATATACTCGGGAATCACCTCTTTGATGTTATCCGCAACAAAGACCTGATTGTAATAAAGCTCTACCTGTCCCTCCAGGCTTGCATATTCATCCTGCAGCTTGGGGAAGTACAAAATTCCTTTGAAATTCAAGGGAAATTCCGCATTGATATGAATATAGAAGAGCGGATCCCTCTCATCGCCAAATACCTTTTTATAAAAAGCCTTGTAATCCTCATCCGTACACTCGGAAGGATTCTTGAGCCAAAGAGGATTCGGATCGTTTACCGGATCTGCTCCGCCGTTTTCACCAACCGTAGAAAGGTAGATGGGCACCGGCATAAAAGCACAATACTTTTTAAGAATACCGCGGATCTTATCTTCCTCCAGATATTCTTTTTCCTCTTCGGTAATGTGAAGAATGATCTCCGTTCCGCGAGAGGTTCTGTTGCCACGCTTCATTTCGTATTCTCCGCCGTCGGTACAGGTCCAGTAAGCGGAAACGGCACCTTTTTCAAAGGAAAGGGTATTGATCTCTACGGTTTTTGCCACCATAAAAGCAGAATAAAATCCGAGACCGAAATGGCCGATGATTCCGCTTTGGGAATCCCCCTCTTCTCCTTCGTACTTTTCAATAAATTCCAAAGCACCGGAAAGAGCGATCTGATTGATGTAGCGATCGATCTCTTCGCTTGTCATACCGATACCGTTGTCAATAATACGAAGCTGCGAAAGGGCCTTGTCCACGATCACATCAATTCTGTAATCCTCTTCGTTTTCAGCCTTGCCCAAGGAAACAAGACGCTTCATTTTGGTAACGGCATCGCTTCCGTTGGAAACAAGCTCTCTTAAAAAGATCTCTTTATCGGAATAGAGCCAACGCTTGATCACAGGGAATATATGCTCTGTATCAACGCTGATTCCGCCTTTTTTCATATTTTCCGCCATTGCAAAATTCCTCCTTTATTCGCCGGTGGCATTTGCCATCGTCACAACCATAACAAAGGTTGCGCTTTCCGTCTGCACGGAAAAGGTTGCGCCGGGCTTAATTCTTTTTTCTCCCACGGCATAACCGAAATCTTCTTTTTCTGCCAAAACCCTTCCCTGACAGGTAAGGTTTATAACCTTCATTTCATCCTCGGGATCGGCTTTGTTGAAATAATTTTTTTCTGCTTCGGAGATCTTTACGATTTTGCCCAAGGAAACAGAACCGTCGGTACAAAAGATCTCTTCTCCCTCTCGGGGGTAGTTTTTCGCATGATCGCTTACACTTTCAACCAAAAAGGTGTATTCGATCTCTTCTTTTTTTTCACTTCCGAAAAAGTTCTGGATCTGCGTATAGAACACGGTGGACAAGATGCAGAAGGCAAAAAGCACCAGAAGAATGCCGTCCAAAACGGAAAATCCAAGCTTTCTTTTTTTATTCTTCACTGCAAATACCTCCCTTCTTCAGATGTGCATTTTTCTACAGATTCAACCAGCATCGTACAAATACCGGTTGCCGTTTCCAGTTTGATTTCTTCACCCGTTTTCGGGGGCGTTCCGATTTTTTTGCAAACCGCCTTTACTTGAAAGACCTCGGCAGTCTCCTTGATTTCAACGGAAAGCACCTCGCCTGCCGCCTTATCATCTTCCAGAAAAACATCCCCTGCCTCCGGTATGGACTGCTTTAACGCTTTTTCCACGCAGGCGCTCAGTTCCACTTGATAGATTGCTCCTTTGTTTTTCTCATGTCTTTCGGCAACATCATAAATACCGAAGCTCAGCGCCAGCACCGCCAAAAGAATGAAAAAAATATCCATATAGGAAAAAGGGAGAAACAGCTCTTCTTTTCTTTGAGAATATTTCATAGACACCACCTTTTAATAGGGCAGTCGCTGCTCTTCTCTTTTCGCGCAGCGGTAGGAAGAGGTAGGAACAGCGAGAAGGATCGCAAGAAAAGCAAATCCCTTCACATCTGCCGAGACCCCCTGAAGGAAAACGGCGTAAAAAGCAAATACGGAAGAGCAGGCACCGAGAACCCGAGGAAACACCTCCGGTTTTGTGGCATTTTTCCGAAAAAGGATTACCTGCCATAAAAAGACACCGATGATTAAAACAAGAGACGGAATGAGAAATGCGCCGAAAACAGCCTCCATACGCATAGCAAGGCTTATCCCTTCCTCCTTCATAAATTCCAAACCGAATCCAAAAAGGGCAAGTGCCTTTTGTGTATAAAGAGAAGGCATCACATTGAAAAGGATCGTGAAAACAAGTCCCCCGGACAGGATCCAAATAAGAGAAGAACGGTATGTAAACAAAAAATACAAAATAAAGGAAAACAGAACAGATGCCCAGATCGCTGCATCCTTCACAAAAAAGATGGCACCTAAAAGAAGAGGCAGAACAAGGAAGGCAACAAATTTTTGCCCTCTTCCCCGAAGAGAATACACCCCACTGAGAACAAGGGGGCAAAGCATTGCCATCAAAGTGCCGATATTGGAATCGGGCATCACGAAAAGGATTTCATTCAGTCCCGGAATATGCTGAAAAAGTGTTGGAAAGAACAGATTCAGAAAGCTCCTTGCGCAAAGAAGGAATGCAGCAATCCCTCCGCCGAAAATCAAGCCTAAGAAGAATCTGCGGATCCACTGCAAGGTGCTTAAAAAATAAACCGTCATATAGTAAAGCACCAAAATCGTGAAAAACAAAAGCTGCGCTCCGCCTGCGGCCGAGAAAGCGACAGGCAAAAACAAAAGAAGCACAAGTCCGTCGCGAAGAGAAAAAGAAAGACTTCTTTTTCCTACCGCACATTTGCACAAAAACGCCAAAAGAGTCAGAAAAGAAAGAGAGGCAACCGTAGGAAACGGAAGCAAAAACAGAGAGAATCCTACGATTACAAGCCCTGCCTCGGGCAAATGAAACACAAATAAGATCAAAAAGATAAGAAACAGGAAGAAAATAAGCTGTGTAGGGGAAAAAACAATGGCAAAAAAGGCAAGAACCACACCCAGTGCGATCATGCCGAGAAAGCGGTCCTTTCCTCTAACAGTGGGAAATTGCCATGTCCGAATCCCGAAGATGGGAGAAAGAAGCGATCGGAACAAAAAGCTTTTTCTAATAGCATCTTTCACATCCAATCTGGAAAAGGAGCAAAGGATCGCAAGAAAGACAAGGCATACACCAAATAAAAAGTTTTCTTCGTCACCGCCTAAAAAGGGAATGTACGCACCCCAAAAATAGGACAGGATCTGCAAAAAGCCGATGCTGAAAAAAAGCACGCCGAAGGAGCGGACACGAAGAGAGAAAAACAAGCGGTAAAAGCCGGAGAGCAAAGAAAGAAAGAAGCTTTGCTCGCACATTTTAGCAAGAGAGGACTTGATTTTAAGACGATAGGAAAGAAACAGACTTTTTTCGCTTTTTTTCTCCGTCTTATCTTCGGAGGAAGCCGGAGCAAAAGAGGTATCGGGCGCAAAGCGGATCTTCTCGCCTATTGCAAAAAGCGTCTGCGCCAAAGACTGAAACTTTCTTTCCTTTGCCATATTATTTTCCTTTCTCCGTCTCCTTAAAAAGATCCGGTCTTTTTTCTCGGGTGATCTTTAGGGACATTTCCCTGCGCCAGGCGTCGATCTTTTCATGATGACCGCTGATAAGTATCTCCGGCACCTTTTCCCCTCTGAAATCGTAAGGGCGGGTATACTGCGGATATTCCAAAAGGCCGTCGGAATGGCTTTCCTTTTCATAGCATTCCGGATCCGCAAGAACCCCGGGCAAAAGTCTGCTCACCGCATCCACCAGGACCGTAGCAGGAACCTCGCCGCCGGTCAAAACATAATCGCCGATAGAGATCTCTTCATCCACAATGGCATCGATCGCTCTTTGATCCACACCCTCATAATGACCGCACAAGATCACGATGCGCTCTTTTTGGGAAAGCTCCATCGCTTTTTTCTGGCTGAACACCTCTCCCTTTGGGGACATATAGACCGTATAGGGCTTTTCCCCTTCCCCTCGGATGGCGTCAAAGCAGTCACAAATAGGATCGGGCTTCATCAGCATTCCTTTTCCGCCGCCGTAGGGCGTATCATCCACTCTGCGGAATTTATCCTTGGAATAATCTCTGATGTTGTGACAAAAAACTTCCAGGATCCCTGCTTTTCTTGCTCTGCCGATAATACTTTCGGAAAGAATGGTATCGCAAAGCTCGGGAAAGAGGGTCATAATATCAAACCGAAGAAGCGCCATCAGTCAAAGATCCCCTGGGGTGCATGCACATAAACACCCTTTTCCGGATCCATGGAAACGATCCAATCTTTCACCACGGGAAAATACATTTCTCTGCCATCGGGAAGCCCAACGGTAAACAGCTCACCGCCGCCGCGGCTGGTCACCTCAAGGATCTTGCCGTAAACCTTTTCTTCCCCCTCCTCAATCAAGTCAAGCCCCACAAGATCAGCAAAAAAGATCTTTTTTCCGTGAGGATCGATCTCTTCCCGGGATACATAAAGGGTCTTTCCCTTTAAAAGAGCAGCCTTTTCCACAGTATCCACGCCTTCAAAAAGAACCAGGAAAACATCTCCCTGAGGACGGGCCTGTAAAACCTTAAGCTTTTTTTCCTCTTTGACAGAAAGCCATAGATAAGAAATACCTTTCAGAGGCTTTTCCCCGTCAAGCCAGCACTCAAATTTCACCTCGCCCTTTAAGGCGTGGGTATTGCGGACCTTGCCCGCTTCCAAATATAGCTGTTTCACTTTTTTCCTCTTTTTTCAAAAAAATCCTA
>JAZUOK010000281.1:0-1733 GCA_045604665.1 Eubacteriales bacterium
TTTCTTTTTTCTCCTTTTCTTCCTGAAGCTTCTTTTTTCTTTCCAGAGCCTTTCGGTTTTCTTCCGCAAGACGCTCTTTTTCCTCCGCTTCCAGACGAAGACGCTCTTCCTCTTCTTTTGCTTCCTGTTCCTTATAGGTCAAGAGATTTTCAAAAAAATCGTTCTTTTCCGTATCCTCTCCTACAAGACTGCGAAAAAGCCCGTACTTGCAGGGAGAGTATTTTTCAATTTCCGAGGCTTTTGCACGCTTTCCGTCCTCACCCACAAGCCAGGAAAGAAACCATGCATCGTGCTGAGATTTGTGAAGGGAAAATCCGATCTTTGTCATTTCAAAGGCGGTTTTTCCGCCAAAAGCTTCAAGGGGCTCATCCCAATTCATCACAACAGGGTTTTCTTCCAAAAGGTGAAGATAAGTTTTCGGCACCTCCCACACACCGTACTTTTCCGCACTGTCGGGGAAAAGATTGGCATCTCCTGCGGAAAGAACACCCTCCTGCAGGGTTTGAGAATTGAGAATGTGCTGTCCGTGGCCGTATTCCCCAAAAGGATCGTGTCCGATCACAACAAGGGGCTGAAACCGACGGATCATTTCCACTTGAAAGGAAAGAATATCCTCCCTTGAAAAGCCTGCCTCGAGAAAATGAGCTTCCGCTGTTTTTTCATCGTGGCTCAGCCGATCGGGGTAAGGCGAGATCACGGGATAATGCTTCACGCCGACAGCCCAAAGCCCACGAAGAAGCTCGTGACGGCGGAGCGGTTTTCTGTTGTGATCCACAAAATAGATCACTTGTACTTCAAGACCCTTCTCCCCTGCGTAATAGGGCAAAACGCCCGCAAAGAAAAGCTGTTCATCGTCTGCATGGGTCGAGAACAGGCATAGATCCGCTCGTTTTACAGGCTCCTGCCAGATCTGCACCCAAGAAGGAACTTCTTCGCCAAAGGCAAAGATCTCCGTCAGCTTTGTTTCGGAAAGAAACTTCAGGGTGATTTTTGTTTTTCCTTCCCCGAACAGCTCTTTGATATTGATGTATTTTCTCAAAAAAGACACCGAAATGCTTCTTTCCTCCCCGTCGGAGATCAAAATAAGATCCGTTGGCGTATCAAAATAGATCAAATAAGGAGACTGCATCGGCTCAGCCGATGTGAGCTCAAGAGGAAGGGAAACCGAAGCATAATGATTTTCATTCCCATCGTTTAGAACCGTTTGGTTATACGAAAGGGAAATGGGAATCGATTCTCCCTCGGCAAAAACAGAAAGAGATAAAGATCCAAAAAGAAGGAAAACAAAAAGGATAAATACTATTTTTTTCATTACAGTAAAAACTCCTTTAGATCCTTAACACTTTCTGAAATGTGATCCGCCCCGGCAGCCTCAAGTTCCGTCCGATCGCCGTAGCCATAAAGGACTCCCACGGCAAAAAGACCGAAGTGCTTTCCTGCCAAAATATCAAATTTCCGATCACCGATCATAAAGGAATCCCTCGGATCCGCGCCGCTTTTTTCCAAGGCGTAGGCGAGAACATCCTCCTTACGGGATCTTGTTTTTTCATCCATGGTAGCACCGCAAACAAAATCAAAATACTGCAAAAGATCAAAGTGCTCCAAAATACGAAGGGAAAATTCCTCCGGTTTTGAGGTGGCCAAGATCACCCTGTCCCCTCTTTTATGCAGTGCCAAAAGAAGCTCCGGAATAAGTCGGATCGTAGCCATGTCGTTCTGTGAGCCAAGGAGTT
>JAZUOK010000282.1:0-4099 GCA_045604665.1 Eubacteriales bacterium
ATGGCTACGATCCGACTTGAAGGCACAGTCGGAGATAATTCCTTTTACTTGAGAAGGAAGCGCAAGGCTTGATGCCATCAGAACGGTTGCCGCACCCATGGAAATACCTGCCAAATAAATGGGCCCCGTCCACTTTTTTTCATTTATGAGAAACTGGATCCATTCCTTGCAGTCGTATCTTTCCATCAGACCAAAGCCCATATAGTCACCGCCGGAAAGGCCTTGTCCTCTTTGCTCACAAAAGAGAACACTGCAGTCATTTTCGTGCCAGAAGGAGGCGATCGGTCCGAAATCCTGTGCCCAGGAAGAGCGCCAACCGTGCATGGCAATAATTACGCGCTTTGGATTTTGTGCAGGATAAAAGTGACCTACCAGTGTGGTAGCATCATAGCTTTCTATGGAAACAGGCTCGGTTTCGGTGGACAAAAGCGATTCTTTTCCTTCTCTCATCGCGGTCAGAATTTCTTCGGATTCTTCGTAGCCCCGAAGCTGATTCTTTGCTTTTTGCATATCGGGAGTATCTTTTGCCGCATCCCGTTCCAGAGCGATCTCAACCATTTTCTTGGTTAAAAGATAGGAGGATGTTGCAAATCCCAATGCGCCGACGGTAAGGGCACCGGCGGCAATCAGAAGCCTTTTTTCAAGTTTTCTCATAAAAGCTCCTTTCGTTTTTTTAGTATTATGCGCGAAAATAAAAATTCAATGTGAATTTATCCAAGGAGAATATCCACTACAAGCATCAGGCAAAAGCCTGCCAAAAGGGCATAGGTTGCACCTCGCTCACCACCGTGTGCGTGGGTTTCGGGAATCATTTCGTCGCTGATCACATAAAGCATGGTTCCTCCTGCAAAGGCAAGGGCAAAGGGGAGAATGGCACCGGAAAGACTGACGGCAAAAAAGCCGAGAAAGGTTCCTACCACTTCTACTACGCCTGTGAGGGCTGCGATCAAAAAGGTTTTGGTGCGGCTCATTCCTGCTGCAAGCATCGGTGCGATGATGACCATACCTTCGGGAATGTTTTGCAAAGCAATGCCCAGCGCAATGGTCATTGCCTCTGCATCATTTCCCGTACCAAAGCCTACCCCTGCGGCAATACCTTCGGGGAGGTTGTGAATGCCGATGGCAAACACAAAAAGAAGGACCTTATTCAGTCTTTTTTGGTGATCGGGATGAACCTCTTCCGATTCGGAGGCGGCCATTTTATGTAGGTGAGGTACGATTTTATCGATCAGATTCAGACAGATGGCACCGCAGAAAATACCGATAATGGTAACGGGGAGGGGATTCTCACCTCCGTGCTCCAGGGAGGGCAGGACAAGTCCGATCACCGCCGCCGCAAGCATGACCCCTGCTGCAAAGGAAAGGGTAATGTCACTGAATTTGTGGCTGATCTTTTTAAATAAAAAACCAAAAATAGCACCGACCAGCGTAGCGCCGCCTACACCCAAAGCGGTTAAAATAACAACTTCCATAAAAACCTCATTTCAACTTAAATCTTTTAAAGATCCTTTTTCATAAACATTTTGGAGGCCGTTTTTCCTTTCGGGACAAAAAGGCGTCCTTCTTTTGCACAATAGGTTTCTTTTGAAAATAATTCAATGTATTCACCGTCTTCCACCGAAAGGGCGGTGTCTTTCAGGTTATATACGCATTTTAAAAGGCTGCTTGTATATTGGGGCGTTTCGGTATCCTCACAGTAAATGTGAACCTCTGCAAGCTTTGCGATCTTCTGCAAAACACCCCCGCTTAAATTGGGGACTGCGCTGTAAAAGATCTTTCCTCCGTCAGTATCCTTCATTCCCAAAAAGGTCTTTTTGGAATTTTCATAAACGCCCAAAGAAATTATATTTTCATCTTCAATGAAAAATCTCGGCTGAGGAAGTTTTTCCACAGAGATCTTTTCTTTTTCAAAAAGAGCATTTTCTTCCGAATCCAAAAGAGGGGAGACATTCATTTTTGTGATGCCTTTAATGCCCTCAATACCGCCTTGCTCGTAATCGGGTGCATAAAGGAAGAGAACGGATTTTGATTTTTGCATCTCTTCGATCCAAATTCTGCTTTTTTCCGAAACAGAAAAAGCATCGAGGAAAATGATCAGCTTATATTTTTCGGTATGAATGCGTTCCAGATCGCAAAGGGAGAAAAGATCAAAAGGCGCGCCCATGCGCATCAGTCCATCCTGCTGTTTTCCGAGACATAGGGTGTTCAGATCGCTGTTTTTATTCACACCGTAAAGGCTATTACTATCGGCAATTACAAGGATTTCTGCGCAGCTTTCATTTTTCTTTTCGGAAAGATTTTTTTGAATTTCGATCATTTTGCGGATCGCTTCCATCATTTGGTCCGAATAGAACCACCCCTCGAACATATCAAACCACCAAAGGGCAGCCCCCTTTGCGGCGCAAAGCATAAAGTCGCGCTGCATCAGATTTAAGGTCTCTTGTTCGTTTTTGCATTTGTTCTTGCCGCCGGGGATAATGATGTCGCCCACCTTCTCGGGGGAAAGATGGGTGATATGGTCAAATTCCAGATAGTAAAGCTTGTCGTGCTTGTCCAAGGTATCGAAGGTGACCATAAAGGCACTGGTAGAATCCTCTGACCGATAATTGTAGGAGGAGGGAGATGAGATCATATCAATCAGGGGGGAAGTAAACACCTTCTCGTAAGCCAAGTGCCCGTCATTCCAGAGTCTTGCACCGGCAAGTTCCATCAAATACCCAAAATATACGCCCAAAAGCTTTTTGTGCTTTATCACTTCCTGCGCTTTCTCTGCAAAGTATAAAATACTGTCTGCAATCGTTTCCGCATGAAATTTGCGGAAGGCTTTCACTTCCTCTTTATATTCGGGAAGAAGGAAGGCTTCTTTGTCTTTTCCGTTTAAGACCTCTTCGGAAGGAATTTTTGCTTTTGAATCGTTTCTGTACGCTTGCCAGGCTTTTTCTTTTTCGGGATGGGAAGCTTCTTTATCAAAATGGCTGAACCACTCGGTGGTAAAGCCGCAAAGCATAAAATAGCCGTAGAATCTGTCGCCGTATTTTTCCTCTGTGTGGCGGATCATCTCTTGCAGGTAGTCTGCGGCATCCTTTTTCCATTTCTCACAGCAAAGGGATTGAGACAGACAGCGGAAGCTGTTTGGAATCTCGGGATGAGCTTTTAAATACCAATCTCTGGTGTCCAGCTGGATCATCAAGGCAAAATACCCATCGGGAGCACTTTCCAGAAAAAGCTCGATCTGTCTGTCAAGAGGCTCGAAATCATACTTGTGATCTTCAACCCAACTTTCTCCGAACAGGGAATAGGGGACACCGAGAGCGCTGGTAACACCGCTTGAAAGAATACTGAAAAGCCTTACCCCGGCTTTTGCAAAGTCGGAAATATTTCGTTTTGTGGGGCGAAAGGATTTAAAGGAAAGGGGCTCGATGATCTCCCCGTCAACGGATACTTTAAGGACTCCGTTGACTCTTTTCAGCTCTGCTTTTTCCATGAAAATTCACTCACTTTAGAAATATTAGCCTGTTAAAAAGATTATACCATTATTCGGACAAAAAGCAAGAAAATTTTTCCTTTCTTCGGCGTTTGACTTTTTTTTGTTTTCCGCGTATAATACAAGGTAAATTCAAAGGATCCTGAAAGGAAACATAAAATGAAACTTTCTATCGTCGTTCCTTGCTTTAATGAGGCGGAAAACATTCGTCCCTTTTATGAAAAAACAAAAGAGGAGCTTTCGGCAATTTTGGATCATGTGGAAATGATCTTTGTTGATGACGGAAGCTCTGATACCACGGCTTCGGAACTAAAAGGTTTAGGAGAAGAAGTGGATACACATATTCGCATTCTTTCTTTTTCTCGTAATTTCGGGAAAGAGGCAGGGCTTCTGGCTGGTCTCCGTGCGGCAACCGGGGATTATGTTGCAATTATTGATGCGGATCTTCAGCAAAACCCCAAATACATTGCGGAAATGCTTACCATCCTTGGAGAAAATCCCGAATACGATTGTGTTGCCGCTTACCAAAAGGTGAGAAACGAAGGAAAAGTCCTCGGCTTTTTCAAGGGGATTTTTTACCGTCTGAAAGTCGGAGGCCAAGCGGTCTTAGGAAGA
>JAZUOK010000283.1:0-6258 GCA_045604665.1 Eubacteriales bacterium
TTTTGAGCAAAATTGATTTGGCGCAAAGCGCCAAGATTTTTTTATAAAAGGTTTTTACAAACACCTCATCCACCGCTAAAGCGGTCCCCCTTCTCCCACAGGAGAAGGCTATATGGCAAAAACTTTTACCTTTCCTGTAGGAACCGGCGGCCCGACGGTCCGCATACAAAAAATGGGCATTTGCTACCGCAAATGCCTACCATAACATTTTTCCTTTAGGAAAAATATATCACATCACGAAGTGATATATCACATTCCGAAGGAATATATCACTCGCCCGAAGGGCGAATATCACTGAGGCACACTTCTTTTTGAAGTGTGCCTCTTTCGGGTGCTTCTTTTTAATTCGGTGTGTAATATAAGGTTTTGCCGCTTTCCACGCTTTTGGTAAGCCATACAGATGCACCGATGACGCAGCCGTCGCCCACAAAGGTGTCGCCCCCCAGAATGGTGGCGTTGGCGTAGATCACTACATGGTTTCCGATGTTGGGGTGACGCTTGATATTTTTAATGGGATTGCCCTCTTCGTCAAGCTCAAAGCTCTTTGCGCCCAAGGTAACACCTTGATAAAGCTTTACATGATCCCCGATCACGCAGGTCTCTCCCACAACGATACCCGTGCCGTGGTCAATGAAGAAGTATTCCCCGATCTTTGCACCGGCGTGAATATCCACACCTGTTTTCTCGTGGGCGTATTCGGTCATAATACGGGAAAGAAGGGGAACGCGAAGCTCATAAAGCTCGTGCGCCAGGCGGTAAATGGAAATGGCGTAAAAGCCGGGGTAGCACAAAATGATCTCTTCCCTGCTCTTTGCGGCAGGGTCCCCCTCGTAAAGGGCATCGATATCCTTCAAAAGAAGGCTTTTGATATGTGGCAGTCTTTTCAGAAAGGCATCACAAGTTTCCTCTGCATCGATCTCCTCACCGCGGAAACGGGAAGACTTTTCAAGCAGGGTGACAAGCTCGTTGCGGATCTTTCTTAAAAGAGACAGGGTCTGAAGGCCTTCCTGGGTAACACTGCGACTTTTAAAGTACCCCGGAAAAAGAAGGGACTGCAGATCCTTAATGAGATCCACCACTTCCTTGCGGTTGGGGAGCGAGAGCTCCGGGGCGCCGGAATGAATACCGCTTTCTTTTTCAATGGTATCCAGCTGTGCCTGAATTTCTTTCAGAAGCATATCTTTCTCCTAAAAATAATTGTCACTTGTTCTTTCTTTGGAAAAGAAAGAACCAAAGAAACTCTCGACTATTATAGAAAACTTCGGATTTAGATTCCTATTTATCTTTTATCAGTCGGAAGTTTTCTTTGCCTACTTTCTTTTTTCAAAAGAAAGTAAGTTATTTTACGATCTTAATAAAGACTTTCTTACCCTTTTTCAGGATAAATTCGGAATCGAAGTCACTTTCGGGGAAGGTGGTGGCAATATCGGTCACCTTCGCATCCTTGGCACTGACACCGCCCTGCTGAACCAGTCTTCTTGCTTCACCCTTGGAGGGGCAAAGACCGGCCTTCACCAGAAGGTCCATAATATTGATAGCGCCGTCGGTGAAATCTTCAGCCTGAAGGGTATGGGTGGGCATATTGGCATTGTTTCCGCCGCCGCCGAAGAGTGCGCGAGCCGCTTCCTGCGCCTTGTCAGCTTCTTCTTTTCCGTGTACCAAGGTAGTCAGTTCGTAAGCCAGGATCTCCTTTGCACGGTTCAGCTGACTGCCTTCCCAGGAATCCATTTTATCAATTTCCTCCAGGGGAAGGAAGGTGAGCATACGAATGCACTTGAGAACATCCGCATCCCCAACATTTCTCCAGTACTGATAGAAATCGAAGGGGCTTGTCTTATTGGGATCCAGCCATACCGCGCCGGACTGGGTCTTACCCATTTTCTTGCCTTCGGAGTTGAGAAGAAGGGTAATGGTCATAGCATAAGCATCCTTGCCGGTCTTTTTACGGATCAGCTCCGTACCGCCCAGCATATTGGACCACTGATCGTCACCGCCGAACTGCATATTACAGCCGTATTTTTCGGACAGGTGATAGAAGTCGTAGGACTGCATGATCATATAGTTAAATTCAAGGAAGGAAAGGCCCTTTTCCATTCTTTGCTTGTAGCACTCTGCACGAAGCATATTGTTCACGGAAAAGCACGCTCCCACTTCACGGAGAAGGTCAACATACTTCAATTCCAAAAGCCAGTCGGCGTTGTTTACAAGGATGGCCTTGTCTTCGCCGAACTCGATGAATTTTTCCATCTGACGCTTGAAGCATTCGCAGTTGTGCTCAATGGTCTCGGGGGTAAGCATATTTCTCATATCGCTTCTGCCGGAAGGGTCACCGATATAGCCCGTACCGCCGCCCACCAGAACCACAGGCTTATTTCCTGCCATCTGAAGACGCTTCATCAGGCACAGTGCCATAAAGTGACCGCAGTGGAGCGAATCCGCCGTGGGGTCAAAGCCGATATAAAAGCGTGCACCGCCGCCGTTGATCAGATCTCTGATCTCCTTTTCGTCTGTTACCTGCGCGATCAGTCCACGCGCCTTAAGTTCTTCATAAATTCCCATGTTGTTGCCTTTCTTTATATCAAAATCTCTCTAAATTTTTCAAATTCCCGTTTGCCCTCAAGCCGCAGGTTTTCCCCTGCCGAAAGGGCCTCTTCTCCGATCTCTTTGCCACCGAGAAGCCTCGCAGTCTCGCACAGCGCCTCCCCGTCGGATAAGGGTGTGAGGGTGGTTTCCGTTCTGCCGTCCTTTTCTGCCTTCGCCACCAAAAAGTGGTGGTCCGCAAGGGTAGCTACCTGTGCCGAGTGGGTCACACAGAAGACCTGTCTTTTTTCCCCGAGCATTTTCATACAAATGCCGATCTTCTGGGCAGTAGCACCGGAAATGCCCGTATCGATCTCATCAAACACAAGAGTGGAAGCATCCTTTGCCTTTAAAAGCTTTAGGGTCAAAGCCAGCATAATACGGCTCATCTCACCGCCGGAGGCAACCTGGCTGAGGGGCTTTACCCCTTCGCCCGTGTTGGCAGAAATCCCAAAGGAGATCTTCTCCGTACCCTCGGCCGCATATTCCTGCGGCTCAAACAGTACCGAAAACTGCATTTTCGGCATATCCAGGAAGGAAAGGACCGATCCGATCTCATTTTCCAAAATCCCGGCAGTCTTTTCTCTTTCTTCCCGAAGGACTTTTGCTGCTGCCGAAAGCTCTTTTTCCAGCCTTTGAAGGGTTTCTTTTCCCTTCTTTATATCATCTTTTCGGGATAGCGTCAAGTTCTTTTTTTCTTTTAATTCTTCATAGTAGGAAATGATCTCGTCTGCGCTTTTCCCAAGGCGCATTTTCAGTCGGTAAATTTCGTCAAGCCTTTTCTGGATCCGATCCATCCGATCACCCGGATCCTCCTCGCCGATCTCCGACAAGCGGTAAGAGATCTCCTTTCCGATCTCCTCTGCCTGCATAAAAAGTTCATAAAGCTTTGCGCTATAGGTCTGATAAGGCTCCTTTTCCCCGAAGTGCTCCAATTTCCTTGCGGCACCGTTTAACAGGTACAGGGCACCTTTCCCTTTTTCTCCCCCGTGTAAAGCACGGTGAGCAGTATTGAGTGCGGCGAAATCTTTTTCATGGCCTTGCAGGGATAAAAGCTCCTTCTCCAAAGCCTCTTCCTCCCCTTTTTTGGGAGCGACCTTGCGGATCTCCTGCATCCGATAATCGATCAGGGCAATTTCTTCCTTTTCATCCCCGTAGGACAAAAGCTCCTCAAGCTTTCTTTTTTCCGCGGAATACGCCCTGAAAATTTCTTCGTAATTCTTTTTTGCCAAGATCCCTTTTTCGCTGAGGGCGGAATCTAAATATTTTCTGTGGTTTTTCTCATTCAAAAGCCCGGCGGCTGCCATTTGACCGTGGATCCCCAAAAGCTGGGCGGATACCTCTGCCATTTTCCCGAAGGGCACACTTCTGCCGCCGATCTTGGAAAGGGTCTTTCCCGTGGCATACAAAATACGGGTAAAGGTCACTCCCTCCTGGATTTCTTCGGGGGAAACAAATTCCAAAAGAGCCTTTTTTGCATGATCCGGTATCTCGGTAAAATAAAGGGAGACCTCGGCTTTTTCACAGCCTCTTCGTACCAGATCCCGCGTACCGCCGGAGGATAAAAACACGCCCAAGGAATCCAGAATCAAGGATTTTCCTGCACCCGTTTCGCCGGTCAACACGGAAAAGCCCCGATGGAAATCCACCGAAAGGCGTCGTATCAGCGCAAGATCGGAAACAAAAAGGGATGCGAGCATTTCTTTCTCCTTAGTCTTTGATGTAGCGAATATTTAAATTGCGGCAAAATTCAAAGGACTGCCGCTCATTGGCGAAAAGCACAAGGAGGGTATCGTCCCCTGCCAAGGTGCCGATGATGTTCTCAATGTGAATGGCCTCCAGTGCCGCGGCGGCGGCGTTTGCCGTACCGGACAGGGTCTTGACCACGCCGATATTCCCTGCAGGGACCGCACTGGTAAGTACCTGGTGGAGTACATTCCTGTATTTATCCTGCTTTTCTTTTTCCTCATGGACCTTTTCCTGTGCAACCACATAGCAGGTGCCGCCGCCCGTTTGGGAAGGTGCTTTTTGCAGATGCAGCTCCTTAATATCACGGGAAACGGTGGCCTGGGTGGCGGAAAAGCCCATTTTTCTCAGCTCCAGGCTTAATTCCTCTTGGGTGTGGATATCTTTTTCCCCGATGATCTCCAGGATCTTCAGTTGTCTGTCGTTTTTCATATCAAACCTCAAAATTTACGGAAGAACACTTCCAGATTGCTTCTTTCCTTTAAAAAGATCAGGTTTACGCGCTTTTTCGCACGGCAGATCTTTACCTTTTCATCGGGCAGAACCACTCGTTTTTCTCTGCCGTCGGCGCAAACGGTAACGGTTTCACCGTAGCAGCGCGCCCCCTTCACGGTAAAGACCGTTTCGGGAGAAAAGATCATATGATGACCGTTTATAAGAAGATAGGAAGAAACCGCCTTCACGCCGATGGTATCGAAGGAATCGTCGATCACCGCGCCCCCTGCGGAAAAGGCATAGCCCGTGGATCCTGTGGGGGTATTGAAGATCAGTCCGTCCGCACGGAAATCACAAAGCTTTTTGCGGCCGGTATAAAGGGATAATTCCACCATGTGAAATCCCTTTTCGGGAGCAATCACAAATTCATTCAAAGCAAGAAACTCCTCCCCCTCTCCCACACGGCAGGAAAGGAGCATACGGGAGGACACGGTATATTCTCCCCGTACCAGGGCAGAGATCTTTTTCACCTCTTTTTCTTCCAGAGAGGTCATAAAGCCTACATTGCCGAAATTGATCCCGAAAATGGGGATCCCCGTTTCTGCGGCACGGGAAGCGATGGACAAAATGGTGCCGTCACCGCCCAACGCAAGGAGCATATCGCCCTTGGAAAAAAGTTCTTCTTCTTTTACAAATACAATGCTTTTCAGATCCGTAAGATTTTTCTCCCGGGAAAATTTCTCGTCCAAAAGAAATTCTCCTTCAAAGTCCGAAAGCGCAAGGATCACCTTGCGACACCGCTGTAAAGAAGGATCTTTTACCGGATTTAAGAAAATGCTGATCTTCTTCATTTTCTGCATTTTTCATATCGCTTTCGTTTATTTTTTCTGTTTTTCAAACAGTGCCAGATATTCGATGTTGCCATCTCCCCCTGCAATGGGCGAGGGGATATGCTTTTTCATCATAAGACCGTATCTTTCCCCTTCTTTTTTCAAAGCTTCAATACAGTCCAGTCTTGCCTTTTCGTTTTTTACAATGCCCCCCGAGGCGATATTTTCTCTGCCCACCTCAAACTGGGGCTTAATGAGGGAAATAAACACACCCTCCTCCTTTAAAACCTTGGAAACAGCCGAATACAATTTTCCCTGGGAAATAAAGGAAACATCCATCACCACAAGAGGACAGACGGGAACCATGCTTTCATCCAAAAAGCGAGCGTTGACATTTTCAAGGGATACCACACAGTCATTTTCCTTCAAGGAAGGGTGAAGCTGGTCCGTACCCGAATCCACCGCATAGACCTTTGCGGCACCGTGCTGCAACAGGCAATCGGTAAAGCCTCCCGTGGAAGCGCCGATATCCACACACCAAAGTCCCTTGGGGGAGATTTCAAATTCTGCCAAGGCGGTTTCCAATTTCAGTCCGCCCCGGGAAACATAGCGTGTCAGAGGGTTTTCGCGGATCTCCACGACCGCACCTTCTTCTACCGGTTCGCTG
>JAZUOK010000284.1:0-4537 GCA_045604665.1 Eubacteriales bacterium
GACATGGCTACGATCCGACTTTGCAACCATTGATAAAGAAGGATATACGGGCGACACTTACTGTAAAGGCTGTGGCGAGAAGATTGCAGATGGCAAAACAGTTCAAAGGTTGAGTGCGGTTGCTGTAAAGATTGATGAAAACGCCGGGGTGGAAAATGTTACATTTCACCCTGCGGAAGGGATAGATGTTCCTAACGATGCTTCTGTCGTGGTCACGAATCAAAAGATCGGGCTTGACCCCATCCTTTCTATACTTGAACCGGAGAGAGAGATTACTGCAAATCACTTTGGATCATCGGTGCTTTCAGATGCTATTTATACCCATATCAATGGCACAGAATACCGTTCCGGCGAGTTTGTTTTGATTGATAGCGAAAAATATTGTATTGGTAAATATGACGGAGAAGGCTCCGTGCTTCCTGTGATCCGCTTGTCAGACGGCGTGATGCGTGACTTCGATATGTCAATGTCACAGTTTAAGGAGAAAGACGGATTTCGGACAAATCTTAAGCAGACTGACGATTATATCCGTATAGACGGAGTCTTGTATAATACTCCGGTTTCCTATACAAATACGGATGGAACTCACACGATGGTTTTATATCATGAAGGAAAGCTGGCAGGTATAATTCATGAAGGTCTGATTCAGCTTTACGATGATCTAACTCCGGTGAGTGAGCCTGCTGTGGGTTCAAGATATCTAGGCTCTGTTACACCCGATATTAATCTTGACGGGTTCAATTTATCCCCCGGTAAAAAGTACGATGTTTATTTGATTGGAGCAAATGATATTACGCTGCGGTCGAGTAACGGTGAAGCACTATTTACGGATAACGATGGCAAAAGAGCGAAAATTGGTACTGTTTCGCAGACATTCGATCTCGAAACATTGGGCTTATCAGCATCGCTGTTTGATGACACGGACGAAATGCAATATATAGCATTGCATTTTTCTGATGACGATTACGCGAACTTGAATGTGGCAGATCTCGATTTTGGTGAAATCAGTTTATCTGAGGATAAATCACAACTCTATACAACATTTTCAACCTACCATTTCTCGCCCTTTGCTGTGTATGCTATTAGAGAGGCACAAGAACCGGAAATTAAGGTAATCACGACCAATGTAAAGGTTGATTCCAACAACCTGACTTGGCTGTGGATTTCAATTGCTGTTGTAATTATTGTATGTGCTTCTGCTGTTTTTGTAGTCATAAAAAAGAAAAACTGTTAGCTTGGTCAAAGAAATTGATTTCAGAAAACAGATAAACATATTCTTATTTATTGAATAGATAATTTTTTGAAAAATAATAAAAAACGCTAATTTCAGCTTTTTTTCAAAAAACAAAGCGGCATTATAATAGTTCGTAACAGCCCAAAATCCCCGTGCGATCGTACGGGGATTTTTTATTTTCCTTATCGAAAATTGCAACTCGTCTTGTCTGATTGATTGTTTTATGTTATAATGAAAGAAAAAGGTTGGTATTTTTATGAAAAAAGCTTTGATTGCAATACTTGTCACATTGATCGTTTCTTTGGCGGTAATGAGTATCTTTAATGAAGCAATAGAATTTGGAGTTTTGGCCGCAGTGGTTGTTATGGGTGGCTTCATTATTTATTTTAACGATAAAAAGTAATTGAGTCTTTTATCAGATTTCTGTGTTAGTGAGGATCGAAAATGAACGAGAATAAAAAACAAATTTGGCAGGCGGTAAAGTTTACTTTGTTTTCTGTTTCTGCCGGTGTGATCCAGATCGCTTCTTTTGCTCTTCTTGAAATTTTTATTAAGGATTACTGGATCCCGTATTTGATTTCACTTGTCCTTTCCATTCTGTGGAATTTTACCCTGAATCGCAGATACACCTTTAAATCTGCTGCAAATGTGCCAGTGGCAATGGCGAAGGTTTTTGGCTTTTACCTTCTTTTCACGCCCCTGTCCACCTATCTTGGTGATTTGGCGGAGGGCGCAGGCGTCAACGATTTTGTAATTTTGATCATAACCATGCTTTCCAATTTTGTGCTTGAATTTCTCTTCTGCAAGTTCGTTGTTTACCGGGGCAAAGAAGATACTTTGAAAAAGTAACATAGGAGATTAATATGTCGTTTGAAAAAGCGAAAAATTATTTGAAAAAATACGGACTTGATGAAAAGATCATGGTGTTTGATGTTTCTTCTGCTACGGTAGAAGAGGCTGCAAAGGCAATTGGGTGTAAGGGGGAAGAGATTGCAAAGTCTCTCTCCTTTCTTGTAAATGAAAAGCCTGTTTTAGTCATCGCTTCCGGCAATGCTAGAATCGATAACAGCAAATTCAAGGGGGAATTTCATACCAAGGCAAAAATGATTCCTTTTGAAAAGGTGGAGGCTTTGATCGGCCACGCAGTCGGCGGTGTTTGCCCTTTTGGTATTCATGAAAAGGTTGCAGTGTACCTGGATGTTTCCTTGAAAAAGTTTGAAAATGTTTATCCTGCCTGCGGCAGTTCAAACAGTGCCGTAAGGCTTACCCTTGAGGAGATGGAAAATATCATTTGCTACGAAAAATGGGTTGATGTTTGCAAGACAGCTTTTTGATTGAGGAGGATTATGATGAAGTGTCAAGAGATTAATATTCGCGACCCCTTTGTTTTAGAGGTAAACGGTGTGTATCATTTGTATGGCTCACGGGCAAAGAATTACGCAATGCAGTCCGATGGGTTTGATGTTTATACTTCCAAAGACCTTGAAAACTGGAGTGATCCCGTTCAGTGCTTCTGTTCTTCCGAATTTGGAATGAACCGCGGCGCAAACTGGGCGCCTGAAGTGCATTTTTTTCGCGGCGCGTATTATATGCTCGCCACCTTTACCCAAGAAAATGATTTGCGCGGAACCTATATTTTAAAGGCAAACAGCCCACTGGGACCCTTTGCCCCCCATAGTGATGGTGCTGTTACGCCAAAGGATTGGGAATGCCTCGACGGCACGCTTTATATCAGCGATGAAGGAAACCCCTATATCGTTTTCTGCAGAGAGCATACGAAAATTATAGACGGTACTATTTGTTATGCGCGCCTTTCCGAGGATCTCTCAGAAATGATTTCCGATCCGGTTACCATATTCGCTGCGTCCTCCTGTTCTTGGGTAGACAAGGTGGGAAAGCACGATCATTATGTAACAGACGGGCCCTTTATGTATAAAACCGAGGAAGGGGAGCTTTTCATGATCTGGTCTTCCTTTGTGAAAGGGAAGTACGCAGAGCTTCTTGTCAAGTTTGAAAACGGAAAGCTTGAAGGTGCTTTTACGCACTTGCCTCCTATTATTGATTCAGACGGCGGACACGGAATGATATTTGAAAAGGATGGAAAAAAGTATCTAACCTTCCATTCTCCCAACGAGAAAGGTTTGGAAAAGCCTCTTTTCATTGAGATCCTTTGTGACGGTAAAACAATTACAGCAAAATAAGTAGATATTTCGGATGCCTTCGGGTGTCCGATTTTTTTGTAAAAATACTTGACAAAGATTCAAAAGTATGTAATATTGTATTAAGACAATAATACAAAAAGGAGAAAGGAATGAATTTTCAAAACAACAGCCCCATCTATTTACAGCTGATGGAACAGATTCGTATTTTAATTATTTCCGAAAAGCTTTTGCCCGGGCAAAGGCTTCCCTCCGTACGGGAATGGTCTATCTTTTTTTCCGTAAATCCCAACACCCTTCAAAAAGCTTTGACTGAACTTGAGGGAGAGGGGTTGGTTTATGCAGAACGAACCAGCGGCAGATTTGTTACCTCGGACGCTGATTTGATTGAATCTTATAAGAGAAAGTATGCCACTGAATTAACAGAGAAATACTTGCAAAATATGAGAGAGATCGGTTATGAGATGTGGGATGTAATATCTTATCTGAATTATAAGGAGGATCTTTGATGGAGCTTTTGGAATTTATCGATGTTGAGAAAAAATATGGAGAGAAAACGGTGCTCTCCCATATTAATTTAAAAATCCCATCCGGAAGGATCATCGGGATTCTCGGAAGAAACGGTGCCGGTAAAACAACGCTGATCAAGTTGATCAACGATCTTCTTACCCCTACTTCGGGAGAGGTTCGTATGCTCGGTCAAAAAATCGGTGTTGAGAGCAAAGCGCTGATTTCTTATTTGCCCGAGAGAACCTATCTTGATAAATCCATGACGGTAATGCAAGCACTTGTATATTTTTCTGATTTTTATCAGGATTTTGATTGCGAAAAAGCCCTTTTCCTCTTAAAGGATTTCGGCCTTGACCCGAATATGAAACTTAGCAAAATGAGTAAAGGTATGCAGGAAAAGGTTCAGCTTGCTCTTGTGATCAGCCGCAGTGCAAAGCTTTATATTCTTGATGAGCCTCTTGGCGGCGTTGACCCTGCAACAAGAGATTATATTCTGGATACGATTTTAAAAAATTTTACCCAAGGTGCTACCGTTCTCATCTCCACTCACTTAATCAGTGATATTGAGCGAATTTTGGATGATGTGATACTGATTGATTCCGGTAAAATCGTTTTAACTTCCTCTGCCGATGAC
>JAZUOK010000285.1:0-5500 GCA_045604665.1 Eubacteriales bacterium
CATCATATCCGGCTCGTTTTCACCAAGCCCCTTAGAGCGCTGAATGGTATATTTCCGATCGCCGATCTCGGAAAGGATCTTCGCCTTTTCCTTCTCGTCGTAAGCGAAGAAGATCTCCTCTTCTCCCTCCTTTTTCTTACCCTTGCAGGTGATCTCATAAAGGGGAGATTCGGCAATGTACACATTTCCCTTTTCAATGAGCGTAGGCAGTAGGCGGTAGAACATGGTCAAAATCAAGGTTCTGATCTGATAGCCGTCCTCGTCCGCGTCGGTACAGATGATGATCTTGTACCACGTCAGATTTTCGTAGTTAAAGGCTGCAAGGTCCTTGTGTCCCTTACCGATCTCTACACCGCAGCCGATAATGCGAAGAAGATCCACGATAATATCGCTCTTGAAAATACGGTCGTAGCCGCATTTTAAGCAGTTTAAGGTTTTACCTCTTACGGGAATGATGGCCTGAAATTCCGCATCTCTTCCCAATTTACAGCTTCCCAATGCAGAGTCGCCCTCTACAATGTAAAGTTCTCTTTTTTCCTTATCCTTGGTGCGGCAGTTGGCAAATTTTTCGATACGGTTGGTCACATCCAAGGTACCGGAAAGCTTCTTTTTGATATTGACTCTTGCGCTTTCCGCGTTTTCACGGCTGCGCTTATTGATGAGAACCTGCTGAGAAATGCGATCCGCATCTCCCGGATTTTCCGTAAAGTAGATCTCAAGCTTCTCATCGAAAAATTCCGTCATGGCATCGGCAATGAATTTATTCGTAACCTTCTTCTTGGTCTGATCCGAGAAGGACGCCACATTGGAAAAACAGTTGGTTACCAGGATCAAACAGTCTTCCACATCCTGAAAGCTGATCTTCTGTTCATTCTTATTGTATTTTCCTGCGTTTTTCAGATAGCCGTCAATGGCACGCAAAAAGCTTGATTTCACTGCTTTTTCAGGGCTTCCGCCGTGCTCCAGCCAGCTGGAGTTATGATAGTATTCCAGTTTTTGGCTCTTGGCAGAAAAGCAGAAGGCACACTCCATGCGAACATCGTACTCGGTCTTGTCTTCTCTGTCCTTACCCCTTCTTTCCCCTTCCCAGAATACGGGAACGGTAAGACAGCCTACTTTTCCTTCGGTCTGAGTTACTTCATTAAATTCATTGATCTCAGCAGCCTCGCGGACATAGTCCAAAATTCCTTCTTTATACAGGAAGGAATACTCTTTCCACACCCCGTCTTCCCCTTGATAACGGAGATTCAAGGTCAGTCCTCCGTTGACCACGGCCTGTCTGCGCATCACATCTACAAAATAGTCTTCGGGAATACCGATCTCCGTAAATACTTCAAGATCGGGGCGCCAAGTGATTTTAGTACCCGTGCGGCGGTGAGTGCCTTCTTCTTTAATAAGCTCCCCTGCAGCCTCACCCTTTTTAAAATGGATCTCATAGCGTGCAGAGCGAGTCATAACCTCAACATCCATAAATTCGGAGCTGTACTGAGTCGCACAGGCACCGAGACCGTTCAGACCCAAGGAATACTGATAAGCACCGCCCTTTGCATTTTCATATTTACCGCCTGCGTAAAGCTCGCAGAAGATCAGTTCCCAGTTGAATCTTCCCTCTTTTTCATTCCAGTCCAAAGGAATACCGCGGCCGAAATCCTCTACCGTGATTATATGGTCTTTTGTAACGGTAACATGGATCGCATCGCCAAAGCCTGCTCTCGCCTCATCGATGGAGTTAGACAGGATCTCAAAAAAGGAATGGGCACAACCGTCAAGTCCATCAGACCCGAAAATAACGCCCGGTCTTTTCCGGACTCTTTCCGCGCCTTTTAAACTCTGTATGCTCTGGTCATTGTATTCTGCTGACTTTTTTGCGCTTTGTGCCGCCATAGGTCTCTCCTTTTGGGATTATTTTACACGAAAAAACTACTCTTTATTATACCTTTTTTTCGCCCTTTCGTCAAGGAGTGGAAAAAACCCCTCTGTATTTTTCTTTTTATATGCAGCCCCCTTCTTCAAAGTTTGGAAAAAGGGGGCGATTTTCCCTCTTCGTTGTTGACATCCGTTTTCCTTTATGCTAAAATTAAGAGGTAAATTTATGGGGATTTTTCCCTGCAAAATGACCTTTTTCAGGAGAAGAAAATGAATCTGATCGGAATCGATGTAGGCACCACCTCCCTCAAAGCGGTCTGCTTTGATGAGAACGGTGTCTGTCTTGCCGAGACCAATATTGACTATACCCTCTCCACCCACGGGGAATCCGTGGAATTTGATCCTATGGAGTATGTGCGCATCACAAGAAAAGCCCTTGATGAGATTCGCAAAACCGTACCCAAGATCGATGCCATTTCCATTGATACCCAAGGGGAAACCATGATCCTTACAGACGAGAACGGGATTCCCACCATGCCTGCCATTGTATGGCTTGACAATCGCGCGGTGAAAGAAGCGGAGGAGATCGAGGCGCATTTCGGCGCAAAAACCATTTGGAATGTAACCGGACAGGCTGAAACCACAGGGGGTTGGCCTGCTTGTAAGATCCTGTGGGTAAGAAGAAATCTTCCCGAAGTATGGGCAAAGACCAAAAAGGTCTTCCTTTTGGAAGACTGGCTCCTCTATTCCCTCAGCGGGGAATTTGTGACCGAGCCCACCATTCAGTCCTCTACCATTTATCTTGACATTGCTAAAAAAGATTGGTGGCAGGAAATGCTCGATTTCATCGGTCTTGACCGAGAAATGCTCCCGAAAATCTGCCCATGTGCACAAAAGATCGGCACCTTTGAAAAAGCCGATGTAGTAACCGGTGCTCTGGACCAGATTGCCGGCGCGGTAGGTGTCGGTGTGGTTGACGAAAACATTGTCAGTGAAATGACCGGTACCATTATGGCCATCTGTGTGGTAAAGGATCACATCCCCCCCTTTGATCCTGCCTCCAAGATCCCCTGTCACCTTCACGCCATTGACGGAAAATATGTTTCCCTCCTGTGGAGCTCTACCGCAGGAATGGCACTGAAATGGTATAAGAACAACTTTGCGGAAAATCTTTCCTTCAAGGATTTGGATGAACTTGCGGAAAAGGCAGGTCCCGGCGCAGAAGGGCTGACCTTCCTTCCTTATCTCTGCGGCTCTACTATGCCCGTATACAATCCCGATGCCAAAGGAAATTTTTGGGGTATGACCTTGGCTCACGGCAAGGGCCACTTTGCCCGTGCCATCTTAGAATCCGTCGCCTTTACCTTGAAGGATGATCTGGATTGCATCGGAGCGGATTGCGACGAGATCCGCATTACCGGCGGCGGTGCCTCCAGCCCCCTTTGGGCACAGATCAAGGCAGATGTAACCGGAAAGAATCTTTCCACTTTGATGGAGAAAGAATCTGCTTGCCTCGGCACTGCCATTATGGCAGGTGTGGGCATCGGAATTTTCCCTTCCATTGAAGAGGCGTGCAAAAAGATCATCCGCACCAAGAAGACCTATTCTCCTGCCGGTACGGATTACACACTTCCCTACAAGCAGTATAAAAAGCTTGACAGTATGCTCAACGATCCCGAAAACAAGATCGTTACAAAATAACCAACATTTGAGAAATCGAGGTGCATAAAAGTGAAAAACGAAGCAAAAAATGCCGCACAGAAAGCCTTCGCCATTGAAGCGGAAGAGGTTTTGCGCGCAAAAGAAGTTATGGATTGGGATGCCTTTGAAAAGGCAGTGGAGGTCATGGCAAAAGCAGAGAGAATCGGTACTGCAGGCTGCGGTCATTCCGGTATCTGCTGCCAGCATTTCGCTCACCTGCTCTGCTGCATCGAACGCCCTGCAAGATTTATCTCTCCTGCAGAAGCCGTTCACGGTGCAATGGGCTTCATTCAGAAGGGTGATGTTATGGTTCTGGCTTCCCGTGGCGGAAAGACCGCAGAGCTGATCCCCATTATGAACATCGCCCGTACCAAGGGTGCGGTGATCATTTCCGTAACCGAAAAAATGGATTCTCCCTTGGCGCAGGGTGCAGATATTGTTCTGCCGATGCGCGTAGATTTTGAAACCGACAAGTACAACTCTCAGGGGACAAGTAGCTTTGTAGCACTCAGCGCCGTGTTCGATGCACTTCAGGCAGCACTGATTGAAGAAACCGGCTACGAAAACGAGCAGTTCGCTCTGATCCACCCTGCAGGCGCAGTAGGTGAAAGACTGAACAAGAAATAATTAGAAGGAGAAAAGCTATGATCAAAAATCTTACCATCAAAGCTCCTTTCTTTGAAATCGGTCCCAAGAACTATCTTTGGGGCGACGATGTAGTGGAACTTGCTAAGGTTGCAGATGCCGCCAGCAAGAAGTACAATGTTGATATTATCTTCACCACTCCCATCGTTGAGATCCGCAGAGTAAAGGAAGCCACCGAGAAGATCCATGTTTTTGCACCTCATATGGATCCCCTCACTCCCGGCAGAGGTCTTGCCGATATTCTTCCCGAAAGCCTTGTGGCAGCAGGTGCTGAAGGCGTTATGCTCAACCACTGCGAAAAGCCCATTACTTTGGCTGAACTGAAGAGCACCATTAAGAGAGCCGAAGAAGTTGGCCTTGCTACCATCGTTTGTGCCGACTCCTGTGCAGAAGCTGCCGCGATTGCGCATTTAAATCCCGATATTATCGTTGCAGAGCCCACCGAGCTGATCGGTACCGGCAAAGCAAGCGATGAAGAATATGTGGAAGCATCTATCCGCGCAGTAAAAGATGTGAATGAAGATATCCTGGTTCTCCAGGGTGCCGGCATCAAGTGCTATGACGATGTTTACCGCAACATTTTTGCAGGCGCAGAAGCTACCGGCTCTTCCTCCGGTATCGTGGGTCTTCCCACTCGTGAGGAACAGTACCAAATGGTAGACGATATGATCCGCGCTGTCCGTGAAGCCTGGGACGCAAGACAGGCCTAAATTAAATTTGTTTAATAAAAAAATATTTTCAGGAGGAAAATACAATGGAATTTAAAATGATTCAGAAAGAGATCGAACTTCAGTCCAGAGGCTGGATCCCCACTTTCCACGACATCACCTTTGATGTTCACAAGATCGCTGAGGAATCCGGTATCAAAAACGGTACTGTTTCCGTCGTATCTCACCACACCACCTGCTCTGTTATGATCCAGGAATGCTCCCACGACTTCGATACCTTTGATCTGGAGTTCTTGCAGCACGACCTTCTGGACATCATGAGAAAGATGATCCCCGACTTTGCTGAAGAGCATCAGTACCGTCACCCCGGTCCCGTACATGCTCAGTACGGCCGCTATGTTGACGAGCCCGGCAACTTCACCTCTATGAACACCGACGGTCACCTTCGTTCCGTATTCTTCGGCAGAAGCGAGACCATGACTATCAAGGACGGTATTCTCGACGGCGGTGAGTTTGCTCACATCTATTTCATTGACTGGGACCACGTACGTGCACGTCGCCGTCAGGTAAACGTAACCGTTATGGGTACTACCGAGGACGTTGAGGACAGAAAGTACAAC
>JAZUOK010000286.1:0-7085 GCA_045604665.1 Eubacteriales bacterium
TAAACGGTATATTTTGTTTTGTTTTCTTTGAAAACAGCCTTAATATCCAGATCTCTTTCCGGCATTAAAAAAGTGATCTCAGATCTGGTAAGACTGCTTTCGGGAAGGGATTCGATCTTGGCGCCCAAAACCTCCCAGCGCTCGAAAAGATATCCTTCTTTTTCAGATACCGCAAGGGTTACGGTCGCGCCCTTTTTGATCTTGCCGCCTGTATAATCCTTCCCGTCTGCCTTTACGGAAACACTGCCGGCGTCTTTTAAAGAAACGCTTGTTTTCAGCGTAAACCCTTCCTCGGCATTTTGCATGAGGGTAAGAGGCGAACCCCCTTGATTCTCGGCAAATACCGGCAAATTAAAAAGAAGTATCGCTGAAAAAATACACAAAGAAAAAATGATGAAAAGCTTTTTTTTCATAGATAAAAGCTCCTTTCGATCCTTTTGAATAAGACATGCCTTCTTCGCCAAAAATAGAGAGAAAGAAGGTGAAAAAATGGAACAAACAAGAACGGCGGAGGATGAGATCAACCGCCTTTTGCAAATTGAAAACGCCTTTGATTTCAAAAAAAGAAATCTTCTTTTAGGCAAAAGAAAAGCTGTCTTTACTTATATTATCGGTTATATCGGCACCCTATCCACAGAAAACATTTTCAGAGCGCTGATGAATATTCAAGCTGAAGAAATAGAAAGTCTAAACGATTTAAACGAACTTTGCGAAAAATATTTGCCATTTGGCAGTTGTGAGGTAACAGAGGACCCTGCCTTTGCCGCGGAAGAGATCCTTCGCGGAAGCGCAGCACTGACAATTGACGGTTTTTCACAGGTGATCTTAATGGATGTCCGCGATTTTTCCATGCGCGGAATCGAAGAACCCGAAAAAGACAGAACCCTGCGGGGTCCCCACATCGGAACCAATGAAAGTCTCATTTCCAACATCATTCAGATCCGAAGATATTTACGCTGTACATTCCTTCGAACAGAAAAATACCTTTTGGGAAGCGAAATCAAAAATGAAGTTGCAATTTTATCCTTAAAGGGAAAATGCGATGAAGGCTTTCTTAAAACGATCCGTGGAAAAATCAAAAATGCGAACATTCCCAATCTATCCATCACCCAAGAAGGCTTAAACCAGCTTCTTTTCCCCAGAAAAGGCCTTTCTTTGATCAATCCCTTTCCCAAGGTACGGTTCACGGAACGACCCGATGTGGTTGCAGCCTCTCTCATGGAAGGAAAAATTGCGATCCTTTGCGACAATTCTCCCTCTGTGATCCTTTTGCCCCAATCCGTCTTTGATTTTTTTGAAGAAGCAGATGACTATTATTTCCCACCCCTCACCGCAAGCTATTTGCGGCTGGTTCGTCTCTTTGTTTTTCTTGCTTCTGTTCTCGTGATCCCCATTTGGCTTCTTGTAGTACAAAACAGCCAGTTTCTACCGGGGAATTTTTCTTTTGTCCTGGCAGATCAGGATTATGCAGTTCCTTTGTTTTTACAATTCCTGATCATAGAGTTTGCCATTGACGGACTCAAAATGGCTTCTCTCAACACGCCCACCACCCTATCGGGCTCCTTTTCCGTGATCGGCGGTCTTCTTCTGGGTGAATATGCCGTAAAAAGCGGCTGGTTTATCCCACAGGCAATTCTGTACTCCGCTTTTACGGGAATTGCAAATTTCATTCCCACCAATATTGAACTTGGGTATTGCTTTAAATTCATTCGGATCAGCCTCATCCTATTGGTGGAGTTTTTCGGAATCAAGGGCTTTTTCGTCGGCATTATTTTCTGGCTGATCACCCTTTTATCTACAAAAGGAGTAGGCGGAAAAAGTTACCTTTATCCCTTTATCCCCTTTGATAAAAACGGAGTCAAAAAGATTATTTTTAAGGGAGTTTCCGGTCGGGAAAAAGTCTTGTAGAGAAAAATTTTGCCGAAAACTCTCGCTTTCGGCAAAATCAAAATGTGTATTTCAGATTTTAAAATTATTCAGCGTCTGCAGCTGCTTCTTCAGCAGGAGCTTCCTCCACAGCCTCTTCAACAGCCTCTTCCTTTACCATGTACTGCTCAGCAGCTTCGTCGATCTCTTCTCCCTCGGGAGCAAGAAGGCTTCTCATGGAAAGGCTGACTCTCTGAGTTTCGTAGTTGATATCAACGATCTCAACCTGTACTTCTTCACCAACGGAAAGAACATCGGCAGGATTTGCGATCTTGCGGTTTGCGATCTGAGAAATGTGGATCAGACCGTCAATTCCGGGAATCAGTTCTGCGAATGCACCGAAAGTGGTAAGGCTTACGATCTTAACGGTAGCAACATCGCCTGCCTGGAACTTCTCGGGAAGGATCTTCCAGGGGTTGGTAGCTTCGGTCTTGTAGCCGAGGCTGATCTTGCGAGTCTCGGTGTTGATCTCTTTTACGAAAACAGTGATCTCGTCACCGATGCTTACTACTTCAGCAGGGCTCTTCAACTTCTTCCAGGAAAGCTCAGTGATATGAACCATACCGTCTACGCCACCCAGGTCAACAAATGCACCGTAAGAGGTGATGGATTTTACCTTGCCGGTATAAACCTTGTCAACAGCAACTTCTGCCCAGAATTTTTCTTCCAGTGCTTTTCTCTCTTCGCGAAGAACCTCACGAATGGAAGCGATCGCTCTCTTTCTTGCAGGATCGGTTTCAACGATCTTGAAAGCAACCTCCTGTCCAAGCATGGGATCAAGGCTTGCGCCCTTGGGAGATCCGGTCAAAGATGCGGGTACGAAATAGGTCTGTGTATCGTCGGACACCAAGATGCCGCCCTTGATTACACTGGTAACCTTTCCGGAAAGGGTCACGCCGTTTTCGAAGGCTTCCTGGATCTTGGTCCAGCCTGCGCGAGCATCCACTCTCTTCTTGGATACCTGAACGGTGCCTTCGGGATCGTTAAATTTCTGAACCAAAACAGTGATTTCGTCGCCTGCATGGAAGCTTTCAGCAAGGTTGGACTCACTGTCAGCAACTTCTGCAGAAGGAAGGATACCGGTATGCTTGATACCGAGATCTACATGCACTTCGTTTGCAAAGACACTGGTTACGATTCCCGTAACTTCTTCTCCTGTTCTGATGGTTTTGAATGATTGGTTGAGCATTTCCTCAAAGCTCATTTCGTCGTTTTTGATTTCCGACATGGTTTGTATTACCTCCTTGATCACACTGTCCGGAGTGGAAGCTCCCGCCGACACGCCGACAGTCATATCTTTTTTTAATTTATTGCGCGGAATCTCATCCGCATTTCTGATATGAACGGTATCGCAAAATTCTTCGCTAACCGAAACCAGCTTTTTGGTGTTGCTGCTGCTCTTGCCGCCTACAATGACCATAAGATCACACTTTTTGGCAAGAGACTGCGCATCCTTTTGACGGATCCCCGTAACATTGCAGATCGTATCATAAAAGATCAGATCGGGGAAAACACTCTTTGCGCGTTCACAGCATTTTTCCCACTGTACCACACTGTGGGTAGTTTGGGAAAGAAATATATGATAAGCATCCCGATCGGCTGTTTTTTCATATTCAATCAGCTCTTCCAGGCTTGAAATTACAACCACAGGATATTTTTTCGCTTGACTGACGATCCCGAGCACTTCGGGATGTTCCGAGTCTCCCAGTAAAACGAAGACCGCTTTTTTCCCTTCTTCAAGGGCTTTTTTTTCTTCTTCTAGAACGATGTTGTGGATCTTTTTCACAAAAGGACAGGTTGCATCAATATACGGAAAGCCTTTTTTCTCAAGTTCTTCGATCACAGGCTGGGGAACGCCGTGGGTTCTGACAAAAATCAAGGCATCCTCCCCGGAAATGCGATCCAGATCCTCTGTGGAAATGTTGGACACGCCCCTTCTTGCAAGGGACTCATTAAAATCCTCGTTATGAATGATGTGCCCCAGGGTATATATCTTTTTTTCACCAAGCTGTATCTGTTCTTCCAAAAGCTCCACCGCGCGGCGGACACCAAAACAGAAGCCTGCATGTTCGGAAAGCAAAATTCTCATTTTTTCTTGTTCGTTTTATATTCGGCAGCCTGTCTCTCCAGGATCGAGATCTTCTCAAAAACCTGCTCGGTTACATAAAGTGCCTGTTCTTTTTTACCCATATCCTCGGGGAAAGAAAAACTTTCGATCTCACCGAAGGCAATGTAGGTCTTTCTGAAGGGACGGACCTTGAAATTTTTGGAATAGATGCCAACGGGAAGGATCTTTGCACCGGAAAGCACGGAAAGCATTCCGACTCCGCCTTTAAAATCCTCTTTCTTCAAGGGATAGCGGCAACGGGTTCCCTGAGGGAAAACGGAAAAGGCTTTTCCTGCTTTCAGTTCTCTGACTGCGATTCGAAGCTTTACCGCATCTCCTCCGTTACGGGAAAGAGGGATCACATCGCACCCTTTCACAATATAACCGACGATAGGTCGGCGGAAAAGTTCCTCCTTTGCCATAAAGGTAAGAGGCTTTGGAAGGGTAATCGCAAGAAAAAGGGGATCAAAAAATGAAATATGATTGGGGCAGATGATCAGACCTTCCTCGGGCAAGGTTTTCGGAAGATTGATAAGACGGATCGGGAACAGAAAACGGATCACCGGTCCTAAAAACCGTACCAAACGCTCGTATAGGGTCATAATACCTCCCATAAAATAAATCAACAATTATTATAGTATAAGAGTTGGGAAAAGTCAAGGCACTTCTAAGAGTTTTTTCGATTTAATTTCGCATTTTTTTTACGATTCTCATCAATTTTTTCACCTCAAAAAAAGAAAAGCCGCGTTTTTTGCAAAACGCGGCTTTATGTTCTTTATGCAGAGGCTGCAAGGAGTTTTCCTTCTTTTCTGCGATAGTAAAGGTAGCAAACAAATTGAGCCATGGAAGAAAGTGTCCAGGAGAGAGGGTAACAGATCAAAAGAAAATTGTAGGTAGGATTCATAGGGAAAATAAGCGTTACCCAGATCACGCGAGGAACACAGACGAAAAAGGCATTCAGGATCGTAGGCATGAGGGTCTTCCCCATTCCCCTCAGACACCCGATGGCCATGTCGGCAACTGAAAAAAGAACATACCCTGCACCGAAGACAAAAATACGGTTGGTCCCCAAAGCAATGACCTCAGGGTCCTTTGTAAATAAGCGCATAAAAAACTCGGGAAAAGTAAAGGTGAATGCATTGATGATCATCACGCCGCCGATGGAGACCAGAATGCTCTGCCACAGAAGCTTATCGATCCTTTTCAGATTCTTTGCACCGTAATTCTGACCTGCAAAACTCACGCATGCAGCCGAGAAAGACGCCAAAATCTGATGCAAGATCACATCCATGTTTCCGGCAGCGGAATTGGAGGCCAAGGCTACGGGGCCAAGCGCATTATAAGCGGAGGTAACCAAGAGATTTGCAACACTGAATACAATGCCGTTCAGGCTACAAGGAATGCCGATTTTTGCAATGTTGAGCACCTCGTCTTTTTTCAGAGAAATTTCTTTCAGCGACAGTCTGTACTCCCCGGACGGATGAAATAGGATCGTTAAGATCGCCCCGGCGGAAAGATAGTTTGCGGCAGCGGTAGCAAGCGCAACACCGGCGGAATCCAAATGAAAACCAATCACAAAAACAAGGTTCAGAGCTACATTGACAAGTCCTGTTACCGTAAGAATGTACATAGGTCGTTTGGTGTCCCCGTGAGCGCGGAGGATTCCGGAACCGAAATTGTAAAGAAGAGAAGCAGGCTGGCCTACAAATAGTATCCGAAGATAGGTAGCGGCTTCGTCAATAACGGAGGGAGGACAATCGATCATCTCCAGCATCGGCCGGGAAAAGATAATTCCCAAAACAGCAAGCAAAATACCGCTGATCACGCCTACGGTAATGCTGGTATGCATTGCCGAGCGAAGTTCTTTATTCTTCCCTGCACCATAGAAATTGGCACAAATAACATTCGCGCCGACAGAAAGCCCCAGGAACAGATTCAAAAACAGCGCATTGATCGGTCCCACAGAGCCCACAGCGGCAAGAGAGACGGTAGAATCCTTCGCAAAATTTCCCACCACCAGCATATCCGCAGCATGATAGGTTTGCTGAAGAAGCGCGGAAAGAAGAATCGGGATCGCAAAAATGATCATTTTTTTCATAACCGGACCGTGTGTTAAGTCCATAGAATGCTTCGAAGCCATTTCCTTACCTCAAATTCTTTTCTTACTAATTGGATTTTAACACGGAGAAAGAAAAAAGCAATAGTAAAAACGATTTTTTTCTTGTTTTTCTAACCTTTTTGCAAAAGGGGCGAAAAGCGCCTCTTTTTTACTGCTTTCGCCTTGACTTTGGGGCAAAAATTTGTTATATTATATTGATAATATATAATTAAAATATACCTGCCCCGGGAAAGGAAGGTTTTCTATGCTTAAAAGTATGACCGGTTACGGACGCTATTCCGACTGCGTAAACGGATTTGATATTACCTTTGAGATCCGCAGTGTAAATAACCGCTATTTGGACACCAACATTCGTCTCCCCAGAATCTACGGCTATCTGGAAGAAAAAATCAAAAAAGCCATTCAGAAAAAAGCTGCAAGAGGAAAGGTGGATGCTTTTCTCACGGTAGAACGCCCTGCAGGGGATGTGACTGAGATCGCTTTGGACGAAAATCTTGCCGAACAGTATGTTGCCGCTCTTCGGAAGATCGCGGAGAATCACGGCCTGCGCGATGACATTTCCGTTTCCTCTGTGGCTCGCTTCTCTGATATTTTCTCCAAGAAGGTAAAAGAGGACGATGCAGACACCGTTTGGGCAATGGTGGAGCCTGTTGTGGAAAAAGCACTGGATGCTTTCCTTTTGATGAGAGAAAAAGAGGGCGAAAATCTCTTCTCCGATCTGAACTCCCGTCTCGACCGTATGGAAGAGATCTTGGAGAAGATCAAGACTCATTCAGGCCAGGCCCTCTCGCTCTATCGGGAAAGGCTCGAAACAAGACTGAAGGAATATCTCCAGGATACCGAGATCGACGAAGCAAGACTTCTCACCGAGGTTGGCATCATTGCTGACAAGATCGATACCGGTGAAGAGATCACCCGTCTTGAAGTCGGATC
>JAZUOK010000287.1:0-1688 GCA_045604665.1 Eubacteriales bacterium
TCTATGTCAACTTACAAAGAAAAATACGAACAATGGTGCAACGAACCCTGTTTTGATGAAAACACAAAGAAAGAACTCCTCGCTCTTACCGATGAAAAAGAAATTGAAGATCGTTTTTATAAAGAATTGGAATTTGGTACTGCAGGCCTGAGAGGCATTATGGGTGCAGGTACCAACCGTATCGGCCATTACACCGTGGGAAAGGCAACCTTAGGCCTTGCCCGTTTTCTGAAAGATAAGTTTTCCGATGCAAAAAAACGCGGTGTTGTGATTGCTTATGACACCCGCAACAACTCTGCTACTCTTGCAAGAAGTGCAGCAGATGTTCTGACCGCTGAAGGCATTTTTGTCCGTTTATTTGACAGAGCCGTTCCCACCCCTGTGCTTTCTTTTGCCGTTCGGCATTTTCAGTGCTGCTCCGGTATCGTAATTACCGCCAGCCACAATCCTCCTGCTTATAACGGTTACAAGGCCTATGATGAAACAGGCTGTCAGCTTGGCATTGAAGATGCGGAAGCAGTCATCAAGAAGGTATCCGAAATCACCGAATGGAGCGAAGTTCCCACAAAGGGCGATGATGATTTGCTTCAGTTTATCGGAGATGCCGCACTGGAGGATTTCTGCAACGCGGTGCTTCGCCAGAAGACTTTCCTGGATGAAGAAGCAAAAAAGAACCTGCGCATCGTTTACACGCCCATCCACGGAACCGGTCTGGAACCCATTACCAAAATTTTGGAAAAAGACGGCTTTACCGATGTAAATGTGGTCAAGGAACAGACCACACCCGACGGAAACTTCCCCACCGTAAAAAGTCCCAACCCCGAAGAAAGAGGCGCTTTGGAAATGGGTATTTCCCTTGCCCAGAAAATCGGCGCTGATCTTGTAATCGGCTCTGACCCCGATGCAGACCGCGTTGGCTGCGCAGTTTCACACAAAGGAAACATGACCCTTCTGAGCGGCAACCAGGTTGGTGCACTTTTTGTAGATTTTCTTTTGAAAAACAGAACCGTGTTGGGTGAAAACCCCATGGTGATCACCAGTATCGTAACCAGCGATATGGGCAAATACATTGCCGAGAAAAACGGTTGCGGATTTACTCAGGTCTTGACCGGATTCCGTTTCATCGGCAACAAAATGACCGAATACGAAAAAGAGATCGCAGAAAAGATCCCCGGCGCTCACCACTTCCTCATCGGCTTTGAAGAAAGCTACGGCTATCTGGTCGGTACACACGCAAGAGATAAAGATGCTGTTCTCGGTGCTATGCTCGTTGCTGAAATGGCCGCTTTCCACAAGAAAAACGGCAAGACCCTCATAGATGCTTTGGAAGATCTTTACGCAGAATACGGGTACTTCCTTGACACGGTAGAATCCTTTGCGCTCCAGGGAAAAGAGGGCATTGCAAGAATCGGAGAAATGATGGAGATCCTTCGCAAGGATCCTACCTTCCTTCCCGATACCGAAAAGGTGCTAGATTTCCAGAAGGGCGTCGATTCCCTTCCCAAGTCTAATGTTTTGAAAATTTACCTGAAGGGCGGCTCCTGGGTAGCCATTCGCCCCTCGGGCACAGAACCCAAGATCAAGTTCTACTACTCCATTCGTGAAAATGACAGAGCTGCTGCAGAACAAAAGCTTATGTCACTGAAAAAGATCCTTTTGGAAAAAACAGAACTTTGATCCAAAAAGAG
>JAZUOK010000288.1:0-4106 GCA_045604665.1 Eubacteriales bacterium
AGACCGCTTGGCCTCCGACTTCACGGGGGTTGTCCCAAGAACGGAATACTGCTTCAACAGCACCCATAAGCTGTTCTTTGGGATCGGAGGGGAAATCAGAACCGATCTTAGCCTTGTATTCAGCCTTGAACTGATTTGCAAGTTCCTTCAGATCGTCAGCGGAAAGCTCAACATCGAGTTTTACGCCTTTTTCTTCTTTCATCTTGTCGATAAGTTCTTCAAAGTACTTTTTGCCGACTTCCATAACAACATCGGAGTACATCTGAATAAATCTTCTGTAGCAGTCCCAAGCCCATCTGGGGTTGCCGGACTTTGCGGAAAGAACTTCAACAACCTCTTCGTTAAGACCGAGGTTAAGAATGGTGTCCATCATACCGGGCATAGAAGCACGGGCACCGGAACGAACGGAAACCAGGAGAGGATTCTCCTTATCACCGAATTTCATGCCGGTGATTTCTTCCATCTTGTCGATGTACTCCATGATCTGAGCCTGGATATCATCATTGATTTTTTTACCGTCTTCATAGTACTGAGTACAAGCCTCGGTGCTTACGGTAAAGCCCTGGGGAACGGGAAGACCGATCTTGGTCATTTCAGCAAGGTTAGCACCTTTACCGCCCAGGAGGTTACGCATAGAAGCGTCGCCTTCTTTGAAAAGATAACAATACTTTTTCATTTTTTCCTCCGTATTTTTATAATTCGTTTATTTCGCAATCGTTATTTTACCATAACAGGAAAAATATTGCAAGGAAAAAGATAAACTTTTTTCACAAAAACTGTTAATTTTATAATATTTACCCTTTGTTAACAAGAAACAGTGCTTTGAACAGTTCTTCGTTTCGCTCCCTCTTCTCCGAAAGCTCATTATATCCAAAAACCGCTTCCAATCCGGTGGCGAGTCGATAGGAATAAAGATCGATATTTCGGGGTGCGGAATTGCTCTTGGCATTCTTCCCTCTTGTGAAAATATTCTTTTCTTCTTCCGTTAAAAAATCAAGATTGTTCTTAATGGCTTCGCTTTGGCTTTTTGCAGTTACAAAATTCAGTGCAAGTGCATTGCACTTGGCGCTGGTGGATTCTTTCGTGATCACATATTTTCGCACCAAGACCTCCATCACCGCATCACCGAGATACGCCAAAAGAAGCGGAGAATCGATCATTTCTGCCATATTTTATCCTTTCAAAAAAGCAGGGGTATGATCCCCTGCTTTTCTAATTTTATTTATTTTCTTCTGCTTTTTCTACATCTTGATCGGTAGAAGTTACGGTGCAACTACCGCTCTTCAAGCTATCCAAGACAGAAAGATCGCTGATCTTGTTCTTGCTGACATCCAAAGTAGTAAGAGAAGTAAGCTTTGCAAGAGGTGCAGCATTTACAATATTATTGTCATCAAGCTTCAAGGTCTTCAAGGAAGTGCGGGTTTCGATCACGGAAACATCTGCAATTTCATTATCGGAAAGATAGAGAGTAGAAAGCTTCTCAAGGGAAGCTGCAGCAGCAATATCCGTGATGCTGTTTCCGGTAGCGGAAAGCGTTTCCAAAGCGGTCATTTTTTCAACGCCTGCAAGAGAGGTAAGCTTATTATCATCCAAATAAAGCGTTTTCACTTCGGTCAATTCGAAAAGCTCGGGGATCGCGGTAAGCTCGTTTTCACTTGCATAGAGAGTCTGAAGCTTCTTCAAGGAAGCAAGAGGAGACAAAGATGCGATCTTGTTGCCGTTCAGATTCAGATCTTCAAGCGCAGTAAGAGAAGCGATACCGTCAACAGATTCGATCTCATTGTCAACAAGGGAGAGCGAAGTAAGCTTTTCAAGCTCGCCAAGCCCTGAAACGGAAGTGATATCGTTATCATCCGCAATGAGATTCTCAAGGGAAGTCAGGAATGCGAAGGAAGAAAGATCCTTGATTCCGGTGGAGGAAATGTTCAATTTTTCAAGCGAAGAAAGAGAAGCGAAAATTCCGGGATCTTCTACTTTTACGCCGGAAACATCAAGAGATTTCAAAGTAGTAAGTTTAGAAATTTCGGGAAGATCGGCCAAATTGGAATCCTTAATCACAAGGTGTTCAAGCTTCTTGAAATTCTTAAACTGGGAAGCACTTTCCACACAATCGGGATCGGCGCTGATATCAATGTATTTTACACCGTCAAGCAGAGCCATGCATGCATTAAAATCGATCCGAACGGGAAGCGCAACCTGAACAGGTTCTTTGCTGTCTTCCGCTTCGCCGATCTGAGATTTATACACATCGGCACCGCCGAAGGAAATGGTATTCATATCAGAAAAAGCAACATACTGGATAGAGCTTAAATCTTTCTGGGTAATTTGTCTGGGGAGCTTATCAAAATAAACACTGACAGCATCCAAAAATGCACGATCCTCAATGATAGAAGATCCCTGGAACCATGCGCTGATACCTACAAGTGCAAGAAATGCCACAAGTACGACACAAAGTACCGCGTAAAGTGCAATTGATTTTGCATTGCCGTTTTTATTATTCTTTGCCATTTTTTTATTACCTTTCTCGAGGAAATTATATTATATAATTTACAACTTTTTTGGAAAAATGTCAACCGTTTCTCTGCATTTGAGCAAAAACAGTCATGGTTTCTACAGAAAATTCTTTTTCCTCCTGTAAAACCACATCAAAGAGGTCACCTACACGGACATTTTCCAAAACAGGTGTTTTGGTATAAATGAAATTTTCTGTATAACCGAGCATAAAACCGTCTCGAACACGCTCGCAAAGAACGCGATAGGTTTTTCCTCGTCTTTTATCCGCAAACAAAGCGCTTTCTTCTTTCGCAATGGCAAGAAGCTTTGCACAGCGCTTTCTTTTGATCTCTTCCGAAACCTTTGGTTCCATTTTTTCCGCTCGCGTTCCGCTGCGAGGCGAAAACGGGAAAATATGGGTGTGCAAAAGCTTCGCTTTTTTTACAAGAGATACCGTTTCTTCAAAATCCTCGTCCGTTTCTCCCGGAAAACCGCAGATCAAATCAGCAGAAAGACCTGCATCGGGAAAATAGCGATAGATCCTTTCTATCGCCTCTTCCTCCTCTTTTCTGCCATAACGGCGGCCCATCAACGAAAGAATGCGCGAGCTTCCGCTCTGCAGGGAAAGATGAAAATGAGGCAATACCTTTTCAAATTTGGAAAGACGGAAACAAAACTCCTCCGTAAAAACACTGGGTTTTAAGGAGCCGAAGCGGATCCGCTTAATTCCCTCAATCTCGTTTACCTTTTCCACAAGGTCGCAAAGAGATATGCTTTCGTCAAAATCCTCGCCCCAAGACCCGGTTTCAATTCCTGTCAAAACGATCTCTTGATAGCCGTTTCTCGCCAAATTACACACTTCCGAAACCACATCTTCCATCTCTCTGGAACGGACTCTGCCGCGAACAAGGGGAACATAGCAATAGGAGCAAAAGCTGTTACAACCGTCCTGAATTTTCACAAAAGCACGGGCATTGTGGCTTTTGCAAAGACTCATTTTTTCGTACCGGCGCACCTTGGAAATATCTTCCCGAAGATCTACTTTATCTCGTTGGGAAACAGGCTGATTCCAAAGGGATACAAGGATACTTCCAAGCTGATTCTTCTTTGTGTTACCTGCAAGAACATCCACCTTTTCAAAAAGGGCAATATCCTCTTTTTCCCCTTGGGGAAAACAGCCGCACACACAAACGATAAGGTTTGGATTCTCTTCCTTCTTACGAAGGACTCTTCGGATCATCTGACGGTCCTTCCGAACACTCTCCCCTGTTACGGCACAGGTATTGATAAAATAAATATCCGCGCTTTCATCGGGAGATGCTTCCTCAAAACCATTGCGAAAAAGCTCTTCTCTGACACACTGGGTTTCGTACTGATTGACACGGCAACCAAGGGTTATAAATGCTGCTTTTTTCATATCAGTAAATGTAATCAAATTCGATGCCGTAAATATCTACCGTATCGCCGTCTTTGACACCGGCCTTCTGCATTGCATCTTCTACGCCGGAATCTTTCATTACTTTCTGGAAATAGCGTACCTGATCCCGGTCGGCAAAGTTGATCTGCTGAATAAACTTCATCAGCCTCTCGCCTTCCAGCATGCAAACCTCGCC
>JAZUOK010000289.1:0-1627 GCA_045604665.1 Eubacteriales bacterium
CAAAACTGCAAGAAAAATTAAGAACCAATGGTGTAGTGATCCACGAAAAGGATCTAATTAAATGATATAAGAAAAAGCGAGGTGTGAACTTCACCTCGCTTTTTTTGCAGTATTTTAAAGCTTGATCTCCGCAAGCGTTGCAGGCATTTCGTGGGCGGTATTTACAACGCCCTCGTGGGTTACCGTATCAAAGCAGGAAATAACAAGTCTTCCGTTCCAGATAATGGGTTCACCGGGCTGATCAAGCTCCCCGTGAAGGCCGTCGGTATCACCGTTTTGCGCAAGCTTTGTAACGGTACCGTCGGGTAAAATTTTAACGATGGCATTGGCGCAGAAATCGGCGATGTAAAGATTGCCGTCTTCGTCCATGATCATACCGTCGGTGCTTTCAAGGTTTTTCTTATCCTGTGCCCAAATTTCGTTTGATTTTACGGACAGATCATCATAAAATTCGATCTTATAAACCGCACCGTCTCCGAAATTACCGATCAAAAGATTGCCTTCTCGGTCAAACTCGATCCCGTCAACGCCGTACTGGTCATTGGGATTTTCCGTTATGAAGGTGGCCAGAATATTTTTGTCTTCCAATGTGTTTGTGATATTGATATTTTCTTCATCCAGTCCAAAGCGGTAAACACAGCTTACAAGCTTTCCTGACGGATGCTTTACAAGCTCCATTGTGCTTTGGGTAACATAAATATAGCCGTCTTTGATGCGCATACCGTTTGGATGCTCCATGTTTTTTGCCACAACGGTTGTTTTGACAATTTTTTCTCCCTCAAGGCGTACGCGCAGGATTCTGCCTTTTCTCACAAGCTCAGGCTTTCCGGGCCATCCTTGATTATCACAGATGTACAGATCACCATCGGGACCGAAAGCAATCCCCATAGGAGAAGCAAGCCCTGTTTCTTCGTGAACAGGTACATCGAACCATTTTTTTATGTTTTTTTCTCTGTCGATTTTAAGAATACACCCGGGCATGGATTGATCGGCATAGTTTGGACAGGCAAGAATCAGATTGCCCTCGGGGTCAATCGCCATACCGTCGGGAGTAGATACATAATCGGGTAGTTTTGCAAAGAGAGTGGATTTTACCATAATAGCATTCCTTTCAGTTCCTTCAAGCTGTTTTGTAAAATCATATCAAGACTGCACGCTCACATTGTAGCACATTTTTTCTGTTTTTACAATGAGACAAAACAGCAAGAAATCGGTTTTACAAAATTGAAGGATAGTAATTGACTTGTTTTCGTTTCTTTTCTATAATAACTGTATATAAAGGAGAGGATTTTGAAAAATGAAAACAATTACGATCATCGGTGCGGGAATGATGGGCTCCGCACTTGCTTTCCCTACAAGAGAAAACGGAAACGAAGTACGCATTGTGGGCACGCATTTAGACAGAGAAATTATTGATGCTTGTCGTAAGACCGGTCGTCACCCCAAATTTCATAAAGATTTCCCCAAGGGGATCTCTTATTACCATATCGAGGAACTGAAAGAAGCGATCAAAGGTGCAGATTTTATTATCTGCGGTGTGAGTAGCTTTGGTGTGGATTGGTTTAAGGACAAGATCCTTTTCCAGCTTCAGGACGGTGTGCCTGTGATTTCCGTTACCAAGGGTCTT
>JAZUOK010000290.1:0-4107 GCA_045604665.1 Eubacteriales bacterium
CATGGCTACGATCCGACTTTATGATCGGGGAAGTGTTGATGGAGGTTCTGATCCCTTTTGTCATGGCGGATATGATCGATAACGGTATCCGAATGGGGGATCCCGTGTATGTGGCAAAGCGCGGTGCCCTGATGGTGGCTATGAGCTTTGTCTCTCTCCTTTTCGGTGCTTTGGGAGGCTTTCTCGGCTCCAAGGCATCCACAGGCTTTGCCAAAAATATTCGCGAGGCACTTTTTTCAAAGGTACAGGATTTTTCCTTCGGTAATGTGGATCATTTTTCCACCTCATCCCTGATTACAAGACTTACCACCGATATCAACCATGTGCAAATGGCATTTATGATGCTCATTCGCGGTGCGGTCAGAAGTCCGATGATGCTCATCGGTGCTGTGATCATGGCGGTTCGGGTCAATGCCCGTCTTGCAGGCATTTTCCTGGTGGCCATCCCCATCCTTGCCCTTGCCTTTTACCTGATCTCCTCCACGGCTCACCCTCGGTTTAAGGCAATGCTGAAAAAGTACGACGCCCTTAATGCCTCCGTTCAGGAGAACCTCATTGCCATCCGTATTGTAAAGGCATTCGTTCGCGAAAGATACGAAAAAGAAAAGTTTGAGGTCAGTGCGGACGATGTAAGACGCGCGCAGATGCGTGCGGAAAAGGTCATCATTTTAAACGGGCCCGTGATGCAGCTGACTATGTACGCCTGTATCCTTGCTGTTTTGTGGCTGGGCGGCAATATGATCATCGGCGGCACCTTTGAACTTGGTAAGCTTGCAAGCTTTCTTACTTATATCGGACAGACCTTAAATAGCTTGATGATGCTCTCTATGCTCTTTATGATGATGATCATCTCCCTTGCTGCTATGCGCCGTATTTGTGAGGTGCTGGACGAAGTGCCCGAAATTTCGGATGCACAGGCGGATTCTTCTCTTGTTCCGACAGACGGCTCTGTGGAATTTAAAAATGCATCTTTTTCTTATCATAAGGATCCAAACAACTTAAATCTTTCTGATATCAACCTTTCCATTAAAAGCGGTGAGACCATTGGCATTATCGGCGGCACGGGCAGTGCCAAAACAAGCCTTGTTCTTCTGATTCCGCGACTTTACGACACCCTTTCGGGAGAGGTTCTGGTGGGCGGAAGAAATGTCAAGGAATATACCTTGTCTGCCCTTCGTGACAGTGTTGCAATGGTATTGCAGAAAAATGTGCTTTTTTCCGGCACCATTCGGGAAAACCTTCTTTGGGGCAATGAAAATGCCACCGAGGAGGAGATCATCGACGCTTGTAAAAATGCCGATGCATATAACTTTATTACCTCTTTCCCCGACGGCTTTGAGACACAGCTTGGTCAAGGCGGTGTGAATGTATCCGGCGGTCAGAAGCAAAGGCTTTGTATTGCAAGAGCGCTACTCAAAAAGCCGAAGGTGATCATTCTGGACGATTCCACCAGCGCGGTGGATACCGCAACCGATGCCAAGATCCGAAAAGCTCTTCGTACAAAGCTTTCCGGTGTTACCACCATTATCATTGCCCAAAGGATCTCGTCCGTAAAGGATGCAGACAGGATCGTGGTAATGGACGACGGTAAGATCAGCGATGTGGGAAGTCACGACGAGCTTTTGGAGCGAAATGAAATCTACAAAGAGGTTTATACCTCCCAGCAGAAAGGAGAGGAAGACTAATGCCACCACCCAAGAGACCCCCCGAAAAGCCGAAGAATGTCTTCGGTACCTTAAAGCGCATTTTCTCCTACCTTTCCGGCAATAAAATTCTTCTTTGTCTCTTTTTTGCAGGGGTTGTGGTGACTGCCCTTGCCCAGGTTTACGGCGGTGCGCTTTTGCAGCCTGTGATCGATGAGGGCATCGCTCCTTTGGTAAAGGACCGTGAAAATGCCGCCCTTTGGCAGAATTTTATTCTGATGCTCCTTCGTATGGCCATTGTCTACGGCGCAGGAGTGCTTTCTTCCTGGGGATATGCCAGAATCATGCTGGGCATTTCCACAAACGCCCTTTTGAAGATCCGTATGGACCTCTTTACGGCGATGGAGTCTCTGCCTATACGCTTTTTTGATACCCGTACCCACGGGGAACTGATGAGCCTTTACACCAACGATGTGGATACCCTTCGGGAAATGCTCTCTAATTCCATTGCCAATATCATCTCCGGTCTTTTGACCGTAGGCGGCTATTTTGTTGTGATGCTGATGACCTCCTGGCAATTGACCCTTGTTGTGATGGCAAGTCTTGTGGTCATGGTATGGCTTACCAAGGTGATCGGCGGCAGAAGTGCAAAGTTTTTTATCAAGCAGCAGGCGGCTCTTGGTAAGGTAAACGGCTACATTGAAGAAATGATCGAGGGACAGAAGGTCGTTAAGGTCTTCTGCCACGAAAAAAAAGCGAAAGATGAATTTGATCAGCTGAATGAAGCCCTTCGGAAAACGGCAAACCGCGCCAATACCTTTGCCAATATTCTCATGCCCACTATGAACAACATCAACCACATCAACTATGCAGTGGTTGCAACCGTGGGCGCGGTGATCTCCATTGCAAGGCCCGAAAATTTGTCTGTGGGTATGCTCATTGCATTTTTAACCTATACCAACAGCTTCTCCCGTCCTTTCAGTATGATCTCACAGCAACTCAATTCCATTCTTACCGCTCTTGCAGGCGCAGAGAGGATTTTCCGTGTGATCGACGAAAAGCCCGAGGAAGATGAGGGCTATGTTACCCTTGTGAACGCAAGAAAAGACGAAAACGGCCAGATCTACGAGTGCGAGGAGCGCACGGGCATGTGGGCATGGCGCCATCCTCATAAGGCAGACGGCACCGTTACCTATACCCAGCTTTTGGGAAGAGTAGAGCTTGACAGCGTTACCTTCGGCTATGTGCCTGAAAAAACGGTTCTGAAGGATGTTTCTCTTTATGCAAAGCCCGGTCAGAAGATCGCCTTTGTAGGTTCTACCGGTGCAGGAAAGACCACCATTACAAACCTCATTAACCGCTTTTACGATGTGCCCGACGGCAAGATCCGCTACGACGGCATCAATATCAATAAGATCAAAAAGAGCGATCTGCGCCGAAGCCTGGGCATGGTATTGCAGGATCCCCACCTCTTCTCCGGCACGGTGCTGGACAATATCCGCTACGGTAAGCTTGATGCTACCGATGAAGACTGTATCAAAGCCGCAAAGCTTGCCAATGCAGACTCCTTTATCCGCCACCTTCCCGATGGCTATAACACCTATATTACAGGGGACGGTGCAAACCTTTCTCAAGGCCAGGTGCAGTTACTCAATATTGCCCGCGCCGCTGTTGCCGATCCTCCCGTTCTGATTCTGGACGAGGCAACCTCCTCCATTGATACCCGAACAGAGGCCCTCATTGAAAAGGGAATGGATAAACTCATGGAAGGCAGAACGGTTTTTGTCATCGCCCACCGCCTTTCCACCGTTCGCAATTCCAACGCCATTATGGTACTGGAAAACGGTGAGATCATCGAGCGCGGTGACCACGACGACCTCATCGCCCAAAAAGGCAAATACTATCAGCTTTATACCGGCGCATTTGAATTGTCATAATAAAAAAACACACCCGAATTTCGGGTGTGTTTTTTTCATAAACTCTTGCAACGGGAAAAAGAGTAGAGTATAATGAAAGGTAATCAAAACTTACGGATGACCGAAGGGAGGCGAGGGTATGGAGAAGAAAGGGGCTTCCGACTGCGAAAGCTGTCTTTATTTTGACTATGACGAAGAGTGGGAGAGTGAGATCTGCACCCTCGATCTGGATGAGGACGAAATGGAGCGGCTTGCCAGCGGAAGGTATAGTGCTTGTCCCTATTATCGGTTTTATGACGAATATAAATTGGTACAAAAGCAGAATTAGGATGAAAAGATATGAGAATCGTAATTAAAGTAGGAACCTCTACCTTGGCTCACGCCACGGGCAGACTGAATATCCGCAGAGTCGAAGAGATGTGTAAGGTACTCAGTGATTTGAAAAACTCGGGAAATGAGATCATTTTGGTTTCCTCCGGTGCCATTGGAATGGGCGTTGGAAAACTGAATCTGAAAGCCCGTCCCGAGGATATTCCCACCAAGCAGGC
>JAZUOK010000291.1:0-5252 GCA_045604665.1 Eubacteriales bacterium
CTCATGGCTGCCAGGTATCCGGTGTCAACGATGATGCTCTGGCCTGCCCGAAGCTCATACTGCTTGCAGTGACCGTCGATCTCCAAAAAGACCATACCGTTACCGGAAACCTTTTGCATAATAAAGCCCTCGCCGCCGAAAAAGCCGCGGCTGAATTTCTTCTGGAAATAAACAGACAGATCAAGTCCTTTTTCCATTGCAAGAAAACCTCTTTTTTGTACGATAATGCTCTCGTTTTCCGTTACCTGAAAAGGAATGATAGAACCCGGGAATGCAGAAGCAAAGGCAATCAAACCGCCACCACCGATGGGTGTATATTCGTTAAAGAAGATAGACTCCCCTGCAAAAATTCTGCCAAAGGCCTTTTTCAGACCGCCCGTATGGGTCTCCATATGCATATTGGGGCTCATCCAGCTCATAGAGCCGCTTTGGGTAAGAAGTGTCTGCCCTGCCTCCGGATAACAGATCACAACGGGAAGATGTCCGCCTTCAATTTCATATCGGATCATAAAAAATCTCCTTTCATTATTCTACATTCATTATAGCAACAAAAAAGACTCTGTGCAATAAAAAAAGAAAAAAAGAAAGACTCGATTGAGTCTTTCTTTTTGGCTGCCGAACTAGGATTTGAACCCAGACAAACAGAGTCAGAGTCTGTCGTGCTAACCGTTACACTATTCGGCAATATTTTTTTCAGCGACGATTATGTTAACACATTTCATTCTTTTTGTCAAGAGAAATTAGGGAGATTTTTTCTCTTTTTTTAAAGTTTTCGTTTTTTGTTGAAATATGAAAAAAACCGTGATAAAATAGAAAAAAATGAAAGGGATCAGAAAATGAAAAAATTTATCGAAGAATTTAAAAAATTTGCTCTCCGCGGAAATGTACTTGATATGGCAGTCGGCATTATCGTCGGCGGTGCCTTTACCGCAATCGTCACTTCTCTTACCCAGAATTTTATCCAGCCTTTGCTTACCGTCATTCTTACTTGGGGATGGAAAACGGTAACTCTTGCCGGTATCGGCGCAGCGGTTGCAAACTTTTTATCTGCAGTGATCAATTTCCTTCTCACCGCACTGGTGCTTTTCCTTTTGCTCAAGGGTGTAAACACCTTGATGAGCCTTGGAAGAAAAAAAGAAGCTCCTGCACCCACAACCAAAAAATGTCCCTACTGCAAGAGCGACATTGCCCTCACTGCAACCCGTTGCCCTCACTGCACCTCTCAAATCGAAGAATAATAAAAAAAAAGGAAAAGCCTTTTGACCCTAGAGTCAAAAGGCTTTTTGTTTTAATCTTCGTCGGGAATATCTTCCTTTGTAAAGGTATGCACAAGGATCAAAAGCCGTGTGATACGGTGATGCTCGTCCACCTCTTTTACAAGAAGAGTCAGGTTCTTATAATCAAAGGCATCAAAGGGCTGAGGCATTGCACCGATCTGTTCGGTCGCCCAGCCTCCCATGGTGGCACACTCCGTATCCGGTTCATCTTCATCCATATCCATTTCGTCGAAGAAATCGGTCAGGTTCATTTCACCGACACATTCATATCACTGGTCATCGAGCTTTTGAAAATCGTTGACAATATCGTCGTTTTCACCCCAGAACTCGCCGACCAGACATTCCTAAACATCTTCCATGGTTACAATACCCAAGATGCCGCCGTACTCGTCTGCAACAGCAACCATGTGGAGGCGGTGGCGACGGAACAGATTCATAATATCGGGAAGACGCATGGTTTTGGGGATAAATACCGGCTCCAGCATCAAATCGGAGATCTTTACATCGGGATTATCCACAAGCTCCTTCAAAAGGTGCTTGACAACAAGGATACCAACTACATGGTCAACAGTGCCTTCATAAACGGGAAAACGGGAGAACTGTGTTTCTGCAATCACCGCGAGAACCTTTTCCATATCCTCATTGACATCAAAGCCAACAACATCAATTCGTGGCGTGAGAATATCTGCAGCATCCATATCGGTAAATTCCAGTGCAGACTGTAAAAGCTCTGTTTCATTTTCTTCCATAACGCCTTCTTCCTCGGCGGTATCAAGGATGTTTTCAAGCTCTTCCTCTGTCACAGTTACTTCTTGACCGTCGCGCTTGCGAAAAATGTAGTTGACACCCTTCATCAACAAAGAACTTGCCCAAACCAAGGGGAAGAAAATAATCATAAGGATAATAACGGGATATGCCGCCATTTTGGCAAAAGGCTCGTTGAGACGGCGTGCGATCATCTTGGGTGTGATCTCACCTACGATCAAGATAATAACCGTCATCAAAACCGTGACAAGAGAAGCCGCTGTTCCTTCATTCATATGGATCTTAGCCGCCAGGTCAATAGCAATGAAAGACATGATCATGGTTGCGCCGATGTTTACCAGGTTATTGCCGATCAAAACGGTAGAAAGGGCGTTATCATAATGATTGTAAATAAAGGAGATCAGCTTCCAAATGGGAGAAGAGGGATTTTCGCTCTCTTTTTTCACTTTGATCTTACTCAAAGAGGTATAAGCGATCTCGGTACCGGAAAAGAAAGCAGAACCGATCAGGCACAGTACGATGCCGATATAAGGTAAGAATTTTTCCATATCAGCACCCCCCTTACGCCAATTCCAGGCCTTCGCCTGTATCGGTTTCATCCTGAATTTCGCCAACCAGCTCTTCCAAAATATCTTCCATGGTGATAATGCCGACTTTTTTGCGTTTTTCATCCGTAAGGAAGATCATGTGAAGCTTATTTAAGCGCATTCTCTGAAGAAGCTCACCAATATCCGTCTTGTAATCGAATACATAGGGCTTTAAGAGGATCTTTCTTAAAACAATGGGTTTGCCCGTTGCATACAGGGAAAGATAAAGGTTTGCAGGCAAAATACCGATTACATTCTCCTCTTTACCCTCATAAACGGGAATACGGGAATAGGGACTTGTTTTGATGATCTCAACCAGTTTTGCCTTTGGGGTGGTGCTGGAAACGGTGACCACCTGATCCATGGGGACCATAATATCCTGAGCCGTTTTTTCACGGAACTGAATCGCGGAATTAACAAGTGCCTGCTTTTCCGGCTCCAGAACACCCTCATCTTCGATGGTTTCAATGATGCTGATGATCTCCTCTTCTGTTACGGTATTCTGTTCCCCCGTAGAGAACATACGGGCAAAGAAATCGGAAATCGCCGTAAAAACAGCAGAAATCGGAGACAGCACCCGAACCAGAAACCTCATAGAGGCAGCAAAGGAAAGAGAAAACTTCTCATTATGTACCTTGGCAACACTCTTGGGGATCATTTCCGCAAAGAGATACACGATCAGAGTCGTTACAAAGGTGCCTGCAAGAGAATAAGAATCCGCCTTGTCACCAAACATTTCCACCAAAAACAAAGTAGTAAGGGTTGCACCTGCCACATGGAAAACATTGTTTCCGATCAAAAGTGTGGTAAGTGTTTTATCAAAATGCTCTGTGATCCAAAGCGCCTTTTTTGCCTTTTTGTTTCCTTTATCCGTCAGCGTTCTGAGTTTCACCTTGCTGACGGCGGTAAATGCTGTTTCCGAAGAAGCAAAATATGCCGCAAAAATCAAACACAAAATGTAAAGCACAACGATGGCACCGATGCCAAGTTTTGCGCCTGTGTCCATTGATGAAGCTAACAATATACTATTACCCGCGGGATCCACGAAAAAACCAACTCCTTTGTTGTAAAATTAATATACCTTATGCGCGGTTACAGTTATTATATCATAAGATAAATATAAATGCAAGTTTTTACGGTAGAATCCATCTTTCCGTGTTTTACAAGGAAATCTCCAGTTCTTTTATCTAAAATTTCTTGAACTCTTTTTTGCCTTATGATAAAATAGTAAAAAACTTTAGGGAAACCATAATGAAAAAAAGAATTACCACCACCCTTACAACTCCATACGAAAAGGACTTCGACTCTGTAAAGATCCCCTTTTCCGATTATCCGCGCCCTTGTCTTGTGCGCGATTCCTTCTTTTGTCTGAACGGAAAGTGGGATTTTGGCATAAAAAGAAAAGGCGTCTTTTCTCCCATGGGAAAAATTTTGGTGCCGTACCCACCCGAAAGCCGTCTTTCCGGCATTGGTAAACACTTTAAAAAAGACGATATTCTTTGCTATTCCAGAGTCTTTTCTTTGCCGAAGGGCTTTCAAAAGGACCGTGTTATTCTCCATTTCGGGGCCGTTGATCAAGAGGCTGAAGTTTATCTCAACGATCAAAAAGTCGGTACAAACAAGGGAGGATACCTTCCCTTCTCTTTTGATATTACCTCTTCTTTGAAAAGGGGAGAAAATCTTCTTACTCTTTTTGTAAAAGATCCTCTTGACAAAAATCTCCCTTACGGAAAACAGACGGAAAAACCCGGCGGAATGTGGTATACACCCGTCAGCGGCATTTGGCAGACGGTATGGCTGGAGAGTGTTCCGAAAAATTGCATTACAGAGCTGAGGGTCTCCACTACGGAAAAAGAAGCCGTCATTCAGGTTCAGGGCGGCGAAGAAACGAAAAAGCTTATTTTACACGGATTCGGTTTCGCTGAGGAATACCGTTTTCGGGGAGATCAAATCACCCTCACCTTCCCCGAGGGAAAGCTTTGGTCCCCGGAAGAGCCGAATCTTTACCGCTTCACCCTCATTTCCGGTGAGGATCGGGTGGAGTCCTACTTTGCACTGCGGCGCATTTCTGTTGAGACAATAAACGGTACACCTCTTTTATGTTTGAACGGAAAGCCCTACTATTTTCACGGTGTTCTGGATCAAGGATACTTCCCCGACGGCATTTTTCTTCCTGCAACCTCAAAAGGATTCCGGGAAGATATTCTGCAAATGAAAAAATGCGGCTTCAATATGCTCCGCAAGCATATAAAACTGGAACCCCAGATCTTTTACTATGAATGTGACAGACTGGGCATGGCAGTTTTTCAAGATATGATCAACAACGGCAAGTATTCCTTCCTGCGAGACACGACCCTGCCTACCATCGGCATCAAAAAAGGAATCCGCGTTAAGCGAACGAAAGAAGAAATGGCGGCTTTTATAGAAACCTGCCTTGGGATTCAAAAGGCACTTTACAGCCACCCTTCCGTTCTTTATTACACCATTTTCAATGAAGGCTGGGGGCAGTTCGATGCTGACAGAATCTACGAAATGCTGAAAAAAGCATCTCCCGATCGCGTATATGACACAACCTCAGGCTGGTTTTTTGAAACAAAAAGCGATGTGGACAGCCACCACATCT
>JAZUOK010000292.1:0-10660 GCA_045604665.1 Eubacteriales bacterium
TATTGCTATGGGATTGACGGGGCTTTTCTTCCTGGACCCGAAAAACTATGCCGCTTCCGTCTCCACTTCTCCTCTTTCGGCAATTCTCCTTCTGATCGCACTTGGTCTTGTAACCTGCGTGATCCCCTATTTTCTCTGTACCCTTTCCATGAAGCATCTTTCCGCAGGGGTCGCCTCTGCTCTTGCTATTATTGAACCCATGTCCGCTACGGTCTACAGCGCAGTCCTTACCGCTTTCGGTATTATGAACGAGACCTTTACTGTACTTTCCGTCATCGGAATCGTACTCATTCTCGGTGCCTGTGTGGTTCTGGAACGCTCGGAATAGTTCTTTTTTCGAGAAAAAAGAACCAAAAAAGCTTTAGAATAAAATAACAAAAAAGAAAAAGATAACCTTGAAATAAAACTCAAGGCTATCTTTTTTTAAGCATAAGCTTTCTTTGCCTACTTTCTGTCGCTTTTTGAAAAAAACGACGCAAAAACTTTGTCCCTTTTTTGAAAAAAAGGTACCCAAAAAACTTATGACCATTATAGATAAGTATGGTTTTATATCCCTATTTTCTTTTATTAGTCGGAAGCTTTCTTTGCCTACTTTGTGTCGCTTTTTGAAAAAAGCGACGCAAAAACTTATGACTATTGTTAGATAACTTCGGATTTGTATTCCTTTATTTTCTTCTATCAGTCGGAAGCTTTCTTTGCCTACTTTCCCACCAGCGAAAGTTCCACCGACCAAAACAAGTTTTGGGGTGTCACTTTTTTCTCGAAAGAAAGTAGGTCAAATCAGTGCGGCAACACCATAAGACACAAACGCCACAATCGCGCCTGCGGAGAGAACACCCAAAACAATGGAAGGAAATGCACGGGAAAGCCGCATATCCAGCATTGCCGCGATCAAAGCACCGGTCCAGGCACCCGTACCGGGCAGGGGCACCGCAACAAACAGGAACAGTCCCCAAAAGGCATATTTTTCAACAGTTTCCTTCTTGCTCAGACCCTTCTCCTCAAGCTTGTCTACCATACGGTTCAATTTCGGCATTTTCTTGCGGATCCATGCAAAGATCTTCTTAATAAAAATAATAATAAAGGGAACGGGAATGAGATTTCCCACAATGGCAACAGGAATCGCAATGGCAGGCGCAAGTCCGTGAGCTACCGCAACAGGGATCGCACCTCTCAGTTCAATAATCGGAACCATGGAAATGAGAAAAGTCATTACGATCTTTCCCCAAAAGGTTGTCCATAAAAAACTCATATTTTCCTCCCGAAAATCATTTTTCGTGTTATTGTACCATACTTTTTCAAAAATGTCCACAAAAAAAGACTGCCGAAGCAGTCTTTTTTATTTTTTAAGCAGCCACGAAGGTGTAATCTCTTGCAACGATCGTTTCGCCGGTTACCGTCATCAGCGTTACAATATTGCGATAAGTTTCACCCTTTGTGTAATCAACCTTGTGTGCCAGCTGGGATCCCACTGCTGCATCGAAAAGATAACGGCCGGGCTCTTTCGAGTCTTTTTCCGTGATCTTCTGAATGTTAAAGGCGAAACGCTTTTCGGTAGCTGAGAAGCGAAGGTCAGACTGGGTGGCAAGGTGAATACCCTTGGAAACGGTTGTTCCGTTAGAATCCACAACGATGTGGGTCATGTAGGCAATTCTTCTGTTACAGGTAAGAACTCCTGCATAAAGGTTAACCTGCTTCTGTCTGTTACCGAGGCTGTCTCTTACAAGAGTAACTTCAGACACGGGAGAACCGTCGATCAGTTCCTTTACCGTGATCGGAATAAAGGTATCGCTGAAAAGCTTCTTAAATGTGATCTTTTCATCTACCTTCGCAAAGGTCTTCTTATCCTTGTCGAAAACATGATGCTGCTTCAGGTATGTAATCTCGCTCTTTTCACCGTCAATGGTGCCGTCGGGATTTTTAACAACCGAAACAGAAACTACCATCATCGCATCCGTACCGGAGCCATTCTTTACAAGGCCGTCTGCCTTCTGAAGCTGGGCATAAGCCTTGTACATTCCCTGCTCACCGGTTTCTTTGCAGATCTTAGGGGTATCGCCGGCAAGAGAGCCGTCAGCAAGAACGCTGGCACCGCCGTCACCGTACTGAGTCTGAGCACTGCTGCCGCCGCCGAACTGAAGTGCAGGGTCATTGGGATCGGGCGGTGCAACTGCAACGGTCGCTCTGGGGATCTTCAAATCACCTACAAACAGGTATCCGTTTGAAGGGATCATATCGTTGGGAGTGCCTGCAAAAGAGGAATCGGACACCGTGTGCCAAGCCTGGATCAAAGCATCCTCGCGGTTACAGCCGAGACGGGAAGTCGTACTGCTGCCGCCGATAAAGGGCTCAGAGAAATTCATAACCGAAACGCCGTTTTCCTTTACAGCGGTCTGGAACAGCATGTGAGCAACAAGGCTCTGGGCACCGTGTGCATAAGGAAGACCGTAATAAACGGTGTCCTTCACCATCTCATAGGTGGCACTGTCAACGGTATAGGAAAAAGTGTCCTGGGGGGTCCAGGGAATGGTCAGCATGGTACGGAAAGTCTTTTCCGCAAGATCTCTTCTTGCCTGCATTGCCTTTTCCTTGTCAGCCTGAAGCATTGCCTCCGTGATCTTTGCCTGTTCTTCCAGATAGATCACATACGCACTCTTAACGGGCTGTGTACCGGAGGTTATCTGGTAAGAGCCGCCCTTGTTGGGAGTGGACTGAAGACTGGGTGCATTGGGATCACTCTCGGTTACGGCAGGAACGGTCTGGCCGGGCTTTTTTTCCTCGGTCTTGTTCTCCTCGGTAACCTTGTTTACGACCTCATTTTTGCCGGACTCCTTGCCGTCCTTTGCACAACCGCCGAAGAGGGGAAGCACAAAAGCGCACAAAAGAACCAGCGCGATACAAATGCTGAGCCGTTTGGTCTGATACTTCATAAGTATTTCCTCCTGAAAAGGGTAAAAACCCTTTTATATCATTCGAGTATTATTCTATTCTAATTATACCTCTTCCACCTTCATTTTGCAATATCAAATAAAAAGTTTTTTCTCTTTTCATCAAATTGACCAAAACAAGGGGAGAAAAATATTCTTTTTCCACAAGGAAGGATCCCTTGAAAAACCAAAGGATCCCAACTTTTCCGTTATTTTCTTTTTATATTTCCTCTTTTTGGGGAAGATCCTCTTCAAAAAGCCGCGCAGCACTTTCCTCTTCGCTTTCCGCGCCGCTTTCTTCTTTTTCGGGCATAAGTGCCGAAGCAAATCTTCCGCAGGCCTCCTCAGCCTCTTCCGGCAGTCCGAAGGAAGTAAGGCGGAAAAAGCCCTCGCCGCCGAAGCCGTAAAGGGAGCCGGGGGTTACCACACAGCCGCCTTTTTCCAGAAGAGCGTCAAAGCACTGCCAGGAATTTGTTCCCTCGGGGCACTGTGCCCAAAGAAACGGGCTGTTTTCGCCTCCTACATGAGGAATCCCTGCGCGCGTCAACCCCTGGGAAAGGGTACGGGCCACTTTTTTGATCCGATATAAGATTTTCTGTGTTCCCTCTTCCGCCTCGGGGGAAAGAAGGATCTGTGCCGCGTGCTGCATTACAAAGCTGGGCGGTGTTGCCGTGGAAGGCTGCCGTGCAGAAAACAGATCCGCGATCCGCACATTTTCACGGATCAAGCCGTAAGGGATCACCACATAAGCGATCTTTAGTTCCTTCACACCGTATCCCGTTTCAAAAGAGAATACCTGAACGGCGCATTCCTTTGCGCCCTCGATCTCGTAAATGCTGTGGGGAAAGCCCTCTTCTTCAATATACTCGGAAAGAGAGGCATCATAGAAAATGATCGCGCCGCATTCGTTTGCAAAATCCACCCATTTTTGCAGCTTTTCTCTGGTCATCACCGCGCCGGTGACCGGATGGGGCGAGGCAAGGTAGATCAGATCCGTGGGCGTACCGTCGGGTTCGGGGGCAAAGTCATTTTCGGGCATGGCGCGAACAAAGGAAATATTCCTGCCTGCACAGCGGCAAAGCTCCTCCAAATGCCCGTCGCAGGGGGAAGGCAAAAGCACATTGTTATCGGGTGCGAAAAGATGAGACAGGCAAGCGTAAGCACTTTCAAGGCCGCTGGTAATATAGATATCACCCTCGGGAATCTTTACGGAAAACTTTTCCAGATGCTGAGAAACTGCCTTTTTCAAGCTTTCATACCCGGACCAAGGCCCGGACAGGCGTGTGCCGAAGGGAGCTGCGATCTCGTCCACCGCGCCCTTCATTCCGTTTGTTACTTCCTCGGGAAGAGGCATATTCATCAAGCTCTGATCCAGATGCAAAAGGGTACAAGAGGGGTTTTCTTCCAGAAATTCCCCGACTCTTTTTTTCACCGAAATGCCGCTTTCCGGCAAAAGGGTGACATTTTCATTCAGAAGCATACGCTTCTCCTTTCGTTATGACTGTGACAGAATATCGTTTACCACCGTATATACCATATTGATGGGAACCACAGAAGAAAGTGCCGGGTAAGGGGGCGAGACCGCCTCGGTCAAAAAGCCAACCACCGCACCGGTGGCATCTACCACCGCAGCACCGTACATAGAGGCATTGGGGGTCATATTCAGATAAATCATATTCACGCTCATCTGATAACCTTCCTCTCCGATGCGAACAGGAGGTCCTACCGATGCTACCGTACCGTCGGAAACGGTGCCGTAGAACATTTTTGCTTTGTAAGAAGGCACGGCAAAAAGGCTCTCTCCTCTTTTTACATAAGAGGAATTTTCCGCAGTGACGGGAAGATAACTATACTGGCTCTCAAGGCGGATCAAGCTGATCCCAAGGCTTTCCTCTTCGCCCAGATAGGTAACCGAGGAAACCACGCCGCCACCGGTATAAGCGGTCATATTTTTCGGAAGTACCGGGCCGAAAAGGGTAGAAGATACCACAGCGTGGCCCTCGGAGGAAACCAAAAAGCCCGTGCCGTAGCGGATGGAGCCGTCTTCATCCTCCATTTCAAGAGTCAGAAGAGATTCCTCCAAATGGGAAAGCATCTCTCCCACGGTTTTTTCTTTTTCGGAAAGCTCCTGCTGTGTAGGCACCTTGATGGAGCCTGCGTTTTTTCCATCGCTTTCTTTTTCGGGGAATACCTCACCGCGGATCATGGAGATCACACCCACCACGGAAAGGGCAAACAGCAGAAGAAACGCCGTAATTTTCAGTGTTTTCTTCAGGCTGAATTTCTTTTCACCGCTTTTTTCGTAATCGTATCGGGTAGAATAACCGCCGTAGGAGAAGGTCTTCTCTTCCGATTCTGTTTTTTTGTTTGACATATTGAAACCTTTTCAATTTTTATTTTTTCTGTATTTTATTTATTCTCCGTGAGAGGCAAGCTGAAAAAGAAACGGGTAAATTCCCTCTCGCGGCTCTCCACCCAGATCTCTTCCCCGTGGGCATCGATCACGGATTTTGCAATAAACAGTCCCAGACCCATTCCCTTTTTATCCAGACCGCGGCTGCGATCGGATTTATAAAAACGGTCGAACAGCTGCTTTAATTCCTCTCCCGGGATCCCGTCACCGCTGTTTTGCACACAAAAGATCGCCTTGGCGCCTCTTTTGGTCACGGAAATGGAAAGCTCTCCCTTTTCGGGAGTGAATTTGATCGCATTGTCTATCAGATTGTAGATCACCTGCTGGATGGCATCCCGATCTGCCAAAACGAAAACAGACTCCGCCTCACAGCCGAAGGATACCTCAAGATCCTTTGCAATTAGACGGTTTTCAAAGGAAAGTAGGGTGATCCGCCCCAATTCGCAAAGGTCCATAGGGGAAAAATCGTATTTTCTCTCTCCTGCCGTCATACGGCTGGTCTCAAGAAGCGTCTGCACCAAGCGTGAAAGACGGGCAACCTCGTCGTTTATGATCTTAAAATAATGATTGTATTTTTCCGGTGGGATCGCGCCGTTTTCCATATTCTGAATAAAGCCGCCGATGGTCGTCAGAGGTGTTCTTAAATCGTGGGAAACATTGGAAACGAAGGTCTGTCTGATCTTCTCATTTTCCTCAACGCTTTGTGCCATCTGATTGAACGCGCGAAGAAGTGGAGTCATCTCTCCCCCTCCCGTTTCGGGAAGCCTGGGAGAAAAATCGCCGTGGGCAAATTTTTCCGCCGCATCGTTGAGAAGGCCAAGGGGTCTGGCAAGCTCCCTGTTGATCAGATAGAAGGAGATCAGCAGCATACTTAAAATAAGAACGCTTGCCGCAAGAAAGCTTCGGATCAGGCCATTCAAATAGCTTTGGGTATAGGGGCTTTGAATGGAAATAAACACCGCTCCCACTCTTTGCTTATGAAGATCCTGAAATTCCTTTTCCAAAAGGACCACGCGGCAAAGGCGCTCTTTTGCAAAAAAGCCGTCGAGACTGCTCTCAAAGATCTCCCCTGCCCTTGCCTTTGCACTGCTTTCTGTCATGGCAGAGGACGGGATCTCCTTTCCGTTTGTTTGAAGAGATACCACCACCTTGCCCATAGCATCGGTAATGAACACCTCCATGCCGTCGGTATTCAAGGCGAAAACACAGGAAGACAAAAGCTCCCTTTCTTCCGTGAGAAGGTAATCAAAATCCTGCCCCGTCAGATCCATCATGGCCGTAATGGTCTGATTGATATTTCTTGCAGCCGCTTCCAGTCTCTCTTCATCGGAAGAGAGGAAAAACTGTCTTGTATACAAAGACAGAATGGTCACCAAAAGAAGAAACGCCGCAAGACAGAGGGAAACGGTCAGAAGAATATACTTGGAAAAAAGATGTTTTTTCATAAAGACCTCATCAAAAGGCTGCAAAATAGAAAAAAAGGCCCGCTGTAAGCGGGACCTTTGTTCAGAGAAGCTCGAATTTATACCCTACGCCCCATACAGTTTTCAAAATCCACTTGTCGCTGACGCCTTCCAGTTTTTCTCTCAAACGCTTTACATGGACATCTACCGTTCTGGAATCACCCAGATAATCAAAGCCCCAGACCTTATCCAAAAGCTGATCGCGGGTAAATACGCGGTTATAATTTGCAGTCAAAAAGTATAAAAGCTCCAGTTCCTTCGGGGGAACATCCACAGCCTTGCCGCGAAGCTTCAATTCGTATTTCTGCTTGGAGATCTCAAGGTTATCAAACTTAATGACCTCTTCGTTATTGAAATGATCTCTGCTGTGGTAACGGCGAAGCACTGCCTTGATGCGCGCCGCCACTTCCTTCATATCAAAGGGCTTTACGATAAAGTCGTCGGCACCAAGCTCAAGCCCCAGCACCTTATCGAACACTTCCCCTTTTGCAGAAAGCATAATAATGGGCTTGGAGCTCTGTTCGCGAATTTCGCGGCAGACCTGCCAGCCGTCTTTTCTGGGCATCATAATATCCAAAAGGACAAGATCCGGTTCAAAGATCTTAAACACTTCCACCGCTTCTACGCCGTCGTTTGCGCACTTGACTTCGTATCCGTCGTTTTCCAGATAAAGTTTCAAAACTTCGCAAATATTCAGATCATCATCTACTACGAAAATTTTGTTTGCCATGGTATGTCCCTTTCGTGAATTTATTTCCATAACGGAAAAGATCCTTTACAGAGACATTGTAACATATTTTTCAAAAAAAATCAATAGAAAATTTTTCTTTACACCCCGAAGCGACAAAAAGCGGCACACCGAAGTGTGCCGCAGCGATCGCCGAGCTTTTATTTTTTCATAAAACCTGCAATGAAAACCTCTTTGTTTTCCTTCAAGGCGCGCAAAGCAAAGTCGTGCATCTGACGGACGCTGACTTTTTCTGTCTTATAGCCGTCGCCGAATCTCTTCTTTTCCAGAGAAGCAAAGAAGGGGTCGTCTGTAAAGGAGGTGCGCACATAATAGGAGTGAAGCTCCTTCTCGTTACAAACATCCATCTCTTCCATCTTTTCATTGTAAAGACCGCCGAGACCTGCGGCAATATCCACACAGTCCTGCGCTACCGCATAGCCGGTAGGATAGCGGCCTGCACCTGCACCGATAAAGTGAGTTTTGCCGATGTAGGTGCCGTCAAAGGCGATAATATTGTCACATCCGTGGATATTTCCTTCGGGTGTATCTGCAGGAACAAAAGTAGGCTCTACAAAAGCAGCAACCTCTTCTCCCTCTTTTCCTACGCGGAAGGCACCGCCGATAAGCTTTAACGCATAGCCTGCCTCGCGCGCCGCATCAATATCGCACTTTTTCACATAGCGGATACCGAAGCTGTCCACCTTTTCATCGGAAAGCGCAACGCCGAAAGCAATGTTTGCGGAAAGGGTCGTCTTGTGACGGGTATCAAGGCCGTCAATATCCGAAGAGGGGTCTGCCTCGGCAAAGCCCAGCTTCTGTGCCTCGGAAAGAGAGGTGTCAAATTCCTCGCCCAAGGTATCCATCGCATCCAGAATGTAGTTGGTGGTACCGTTCATAATGCCGTAAACGCTGTCAAGGCGAGAAACGCGGTGTGCTCTCTGAAGATTTACAAGCCAAGGAATACCGCCTCCTGCCGATGCGGAAAAGCGAAGGGAAACCTTCTTTTCCTTTGCAAGAGATACCAGTTCACTGTAGTGAAGGCTCATCATAAGCTTGTTGGCAGTTACCACATTTTTGCCGGCTTCCAAGGAAGCTTTCACAAATTCGTAAGCAGGGTGCATACCGCCGATCAATTCCACCACCGTATCTACCTGAGGGTCGGAAAGAATCACGGAAAGATCCCTGGTCAGCTTGTTTCCAAGCTCGGGAAGATCACGCAGATCCAGAACATATTTTACCTCAAGATCGGGCGTAGAGGAAAGGATGTCGTAAACACCTTTTCCCACGGTACCGAAGCCCAAAAGTCCGATTGTCATAATTACCTCCGTTTCTTTTTTTACAAAAAGGGAAAAAGAAACCAATTTTTATATTTTTTCTCAAAACCCTTGAATTTTACCGAAAAATATCATATCATTAATCGTAACATAAATTCAAAAAAAGTCAAGTGAAAATTAGAAATAAGGAAAGTGAACTTATTATGATCTATCGCAGTACCCGAAGCAAAACCACCGCTTCTCCCGCAGAAGCGATTTTAAGGGGCATCGCCCCCGACGGCGGTCTGTATCTTCCCGAAGAATTTTCCTTCCCTGCCTTCTCGGCAAAGGAAACGGTAAAAAAGGATTTCTACGGTATCGCCACCGATGTGCTTTTCGCCCTCTTCCCCGAATTTACAAGGGAAGAAGTTGCTACCATGGTGAAGAACGCATACAGCGGAAAATTTGAGACAGAAGATGTGACCCCCACCGTAAAAGTGGGCGACACCTATGTTTTGGAGCTGTTTCGCGGTCCTACCTGCGCATTTAAGGATGTAGCTCTTTCCATTCTTCCCCATCTTTTGGTGGAAAGCCGCAAGAAGAAGGGTGTAAAGGACGACATCGTCATCCTCACCGCCACCAGCGGTGACACGGGCAAGGCTGCCCTGCAGGGCTTTCAGGATGTGGAAGGCACAAAGATCCTTGTATTCTTCCCCCACGGCGGTGTCAGCCGTGTGCAGAGAGCACAGATGGTAACCCAAAGAGGAAACAACACCTTCGTTGCCGCGATCGAGGGCAATTTTGACGATGCTCAGACCGGCGTGAAGAACATCTTCTCGGATTTTGCAAAGAATCATACCATGGACGGCACAGGCGCGCGCCTTTCCAGTGCCAACTCCATCAACATCGGCCGCCTTGCTCCTCAGATCGTTTATTACTTCAAGTCCTACGGCGATCTTTTGAGAGAGGGCCGTATCGCCTTCGGTGACAAGGTGGATTTTGTCGTGCCCACCGGCAACTTCGGCGATATTCTGGCAGGCTACTTTGCAAAGCTCCTGGGACTTCCCGTTGGCAAGCTTGTTTGCGCCTCCAATCAGAATAATATCCTTACCGACTTTATCCGCACCGGCATCTACGACAAACGCCGTCCCTTCTATCAGACCACTTCCCCCTCCATGGACATTTTGGTTTCCAGCAATCTGGAGCGCCTTCTCTTTATGATGTCCGATGGCAACGATGAAGCGGTAGCAGGCTGGATGCAGGCACTGAATACCGAGGGCATCTACAAGATCCCCGAAGACCTTCTGAAAAAGCTTCAGGCAGAATTTTCCGGCTACGACTGCGACGATGAAAAAGCCGCCAAGGTTCTCGGCGAGATCTACCGCGAATCCGGCTATGTATGCGATCCTCATACCGCAGTGGCAATGAGCGCCGCAAAGGATTATATGAAAGAAGAAGGCACAAAGAATCCCATCGTGGTTCTGTCCACCGCTTCTCCCTTTAAGTTTTCAAGACCCGTGCTTTCCGCCATCGGCGAGAACGCCGAGGGAGACGAATTTGACCTTCTCCGCCGCCTTTCCGAGAAAACAGGCCTTCCCATTCCGAAAAGCCTTGCAGAACTGGAAGAGCTCCCCGAACGCCACAAGAGCGTGATCGCAAAGGACAAAATGCCCGCCTTCGTTTTGGAAAACATCAAATAAAATAAAAAAAGAACACCCGAAGAGGCGCACTCCGTAAGGAAGTGCGCCTCAGTTATATTCGCCTTGCGGCGAGTTATATTGCTTCGCAGTTATATGATGCTTCGCATCGTGATATTGTCCTTCGAACAGTTAAGAGGCGAATAGAATATCACTGAATCCGCAAGGTTTCAACAT
>JAZUOK010000293.1:0-4743 GCA_045604665.1 Eubacteriales bacterium
AAAAGCTTGCGGAAAGCATTATTGAAAGCCTTGAGGTGGTAACCCCCGGTGTATCTACTCCCGTTCGCCGTCTTTCCGGCGGTAATGTGCAGAAGGTGCTTGTGGGAAGGGAAATTGCCTCTGCCCCCACGGTGCTGATGGCGGCTTACCCGGTAAGAGGACTTGATATCAACTCCTCCTATACCATTTACAATCTTCTGACCAAGCAAAAGCAAAAAGGCGTTGCGGTCATATTCGTCGGGGAAGACCTGGATGTGCTTCTGGAGCTTTGCGACAGGATCCTGGTGCTTTGCGGCGGCAAGGTAACGGGTATTTGTGACGGCAGAAGCGTGACCAAAGAAGAGATCGGCCTTTTGATGACAAAGGTGGAAGAACAAAAAGATGCCGAAACAGAAAATCAGGAAGGAGAGAGTGAAAAGTGAAAAAAGAAAAACATATCCATGAGCCTCTTTTTCACATTGTAAAAAGATCAAGCTCTCCTTGGTGGAAAAATATGATCGTCCGCGTGATCGCGGTTTTAATCGCATTTTTGGTTTGCTCCCTCTTTGCTTATATTTTTGCAGGAGTCACTCCCGATAAAATGATCTCTGCCATGATCGACGGAAATTTTGGTACCGAGCGCAGAATGTGGCAGATGGCGAAAGAGCTTTCCATTCTTTTGGGCGTTGCTCTTGCCTTGACCCCGGCGTTTCTTATGCGATTCTGGAATATCGGCGGTGAAGGACAGATCATGATGGGTGCACTTGCATCCGTTACCTGTATGGTATATTTCGGCGGTAAGATCCCCGAGCCCCTTCTTGTTCTCATGATGCTTGTATCTGCTCTTCTGGCAGGTGCGCTCTGGGGCTTTATTCCTTCCTTCTTCAAGGCCATCTGGAATTCCAATGAAACTCTTTTTACGCTGATGATGAACTATATTGCCATTCAGCTTGTAAAATTTCTCATTGCCATTTGGGAACCGAAGGACAATACCTTGGGTGAGCTTTCCTTCGGGCACTTGAATCTGTTCCCCGAGCTTCAAAACTACGGCGATGAATTGACGGTGCTTCTCATTGCTCTTGTTTTAACGGTGTTTATGCATATCTATCTGCGCTACGGCAAGCATGGATATGAGATCAGCGTTGTGGGTGAATCGGAGAATACTGCTCGCTATATCGGTATCAATGTGAAGAAGGTTACCATGCGTACCATGGCACTTTCCGGTCTTCTTTGCGGTCTTGTGGGCTTTTTGATCGTTGCGGTCTTTGACCACTCCGTTACCGCAGATACCTCCGGCGGTGTTGGCTTTACCGCGATCATGGTATCCTGGCTTGCAAAGTTCAGTCCGATCGTAATGATCGGCACGGCCTTTATCATTACTTTTCTGGAGCTTGGTGCCGCGCAATTGGTATCGGATCTGAGTAGTGTCCGTGTAGACAACTTCTTGACCCAGTCCATGGGGCAGAACGCGCCCAGCGGTATCGGATCGGACTTCCCCAGTATTATTGTGGGAATCATCCTGTTCTTTATTGTAGGCTGTGAATTTTTTATCAATTACCAAATTAAATTCCGCAAAAAAGCAAAGAAGGAGGGTACAAAATGAACGCGCTTTTTGATTTTATTCTCTGTGCGATTCCTGTTGGTATGACCTTCCTTTACGGTGCGGTCGGTGAAATTATTGTAGAAAAAGCAGGTCACTTGAACCTTGGTATCCCCGGTATTATGTGTATGGGCGGTGCAGGTGGCTGTGTGGCACTGCAGATGATGGCAGGCAAGGGGATCCATCCCGTTCTTGTGGTTGCCATTGCCATTCTGGCAAGTTTTCTCACCGGTATGCTGATGGGGCTGATCTATAGCTTTCTGACCGTTTCCCTTCGTGCCAATCAGAATGTGACCGGTCTTGTTATGACCACCTTCGGTGTGGCCTTGACCAATTACATTATGATGTATGTATCCTGGGGTAACTGTCAGTACGCCCTTTCCTATTTCCGCTATCCCTTTACCGGTGAAGACGGAAACTGGATCTATTTCGGATGTATGGTATACCTTGCGATCATCATTGCCCTTGTGGTATCCTTTGTGCTGAAAAAGACCCGTGTGGGGCTGAATCTCCGTGCAGTAGGCGAAAACCCTGCAACGGCGGATGCGGTTGGTATCAATGTTACCAAATACAAGTATGTAGGTACTTGCATTGGCTGCGGAATTGCGGCGCTGGGCGGTCTTTTTTACATTATGGACTATTCCGGTTCTCAGGAAGCTTATTTGTCCATTGAACCTATGGGCTGGCTTGCAGTAGCACTTGTGATCTTTACCCTGTGGAGACCGACACTCACCATTATCGGCTCCATTGCTTTCGGTGCTTTTTACATTGCAAGTATGTACCTGCCTATTCTTCTCGGTATCAAGAACCTGGGTCTTGAAATGACTGCGCTTTTAAAGATGCTCCCCTATGTATTTACCATTTTCGTTCTTATCATTACAAGCATTCGTGATAAGAAGGAGAATCAGCCGCCGGCGGCGTTGGGGCTGCCTTACTTCCGCGAAGAACGCTAATTCTGCTCATGATTTGGCGCATAGCTTCATTCCCCTTCAAAAATCACTCAGTTATTTACGATAAGTAAACGCCTTCGTGATTTTCTTGGGCGCTTCGCTCTGCATCCAAATCATTTCACAGATTTTTGCTTTGTAAAATCGTTTTACTTTCTTTTGGAAAAAGAAAGTAAGCAAAGAAAACTTATGACGGGTAAATGATAACAAAGAAATACGGATTGAAGTTATCTATCAATAGCCATAAGTTTTTGGGTACCTTTTTTCAAAAAGGTACAGAAAGTTAGCTTACGACTAAAAAAGATAACCTTGGAAATAAATCTAAGGTTATCTTTTTCTTTTTTATTTAATTTTTATTATTCATAAGTTTTTTGCCTACTTTTTCCAAAAAAGTAGGTTTTCTCGAAAAAAGGTACAAAGCTTTATCTCGGCAGAATGCCCCTTGGGGTTATGTTTTCCCCGTCCAGGGTGATGAAAAGATCACCGTCGCAAAGGCAGTACATTTGGCCGTATTCCTTGCAGAGGGCAGTAAGATCGGGATTGATCAGCGGCTCTGTGGTGGTAATGACCGTGATTTTCGGGGAGGCTACCTTCATCATATAAGGAGAATAGTTTTTCTCACCGTGGTGGGGATATTTTAATACATCGCATTGGAAATTTTCTTCCCCGTGGAAGAGGATCATACTGTCCATCATTTCTTTTGAATCTCTTTGGTCGCCTGTAATGAGAAGGCTTTGATTTCCGATAGAAGCCTTGACCCAAAGGGAGTTCCCGTTGGCAACGCCGTTTGAAATGCCAAGCTCGGGATTTTTTCGATAGGTTTCGGAGAGATATGTTTTCAAAAATTCGATCCCTTCCTGAGGGGACTCTCTTTTTGTGGACCAGTCGTAAGGCGCGGTGAAGAGAGTCAGAGCGATCTTATCATTTGCTGTTTTCAGAGAAAAGGTTTTACCGAAGGGGAGATAAGTGGCACTTTTGGCGGTGTGGTTATGTTCACAAAGCAGCTCTACCAGCTCCACGATCTTATTCTCAAATCGGGTCAAGGAAGGCAGTGCACCTTCCACATCAAGACTTAAATAGGCGCGCTGGGGAGCGTAAAGGGTCAACACATGAAAACGGGGATCGGATAAAATTTTGGGAAGGGTATAGGCGTGGTCGGAGTGAGGGTGTGAGATGATAATATGGATCTCAAGCTTTGCATTTTCATTTCCCAAAAGGGTGGTGTCTTTTTGATTGAAAAGCCACTTTTCCCGTAAAGAGCCGAGAAATTCGTACATACCGTCGTCCAAATACTTGCCACTGTCGATCACATAAACCTCGCCGTCTATGAGAAGAGCAAAGCCGTCGGACTTTTTTATGCCCACCTTTTTAAAAAATATATGAAGCTTTTTATCTTTCGGCGCAAAGTCATTTACACGGATATAGGATCTTTTTTCAGTCATAATGAATCCTCCTATACAAATCATTACAAAAACATTTTATCACAACAAAGAAAGGGTTTCAAGTTTCGTTTTTCTCGCTTTGTGATGAATTTCGACTCTTTGTCCCTTTTTTGAAAAAAAGGAACCCAAAAAACTTCTGAATAAAAAACATAAAATATAAAAAGAAAAAGATAACCTTGGATTTATTTCCAAGGTTATCTTTTATTAGCCGAAAGTTTTCTTTGCCTACTTTCGTTTTCAAAAGAAAGTAGGTTAGATCTCGGGGAATGCTTCTCTCTTTACATATTCGGTGTGGAGAAGCTCGTGTGCCACATGAGAGTTGGGCTCACCCAGAAATGCATCGTAAAGGGCTTTGATCTGAGGATTGTTGTGAGACTGACGAAGGGTCTGTCTTTCATCCTCGGTGTAAAGGGCCTTTGCGCGTTTTTCCTTATAGGTGTCGATAATATCAAGATCCTCATTGGGGAGGAAGCACTCACTTACATAAGGCTCCCCGCCGCCGTTAATACAGCCGCCGGGGCAACCCATGATCTCGATGAAGTGGTACTTGCTTTCGCCCTTTGCGATCTGCTCAAGAAGAACCTTTGCATTCTTCATACCGTGAGCAACTGCGATATTGATGGTCTGGCCGTTCAGGTCAAGGCTTGCTTCCTTGATGCCGTCGAAGCCGCGGGCGGCTTCAAACTTCACGCCTTCGATCTCCTTGCCGGTGAGGACGAAGTGAGCAGTACGAACTGCAGCTTCCATAACACCGCCGGTAACACCGAAGATAACG
>JAZUOK010000294.1:0-3372 GCA_045604665.1 Eubacteriales bacterium
GATCGACGGCTATCTTGCAAGGAAAAACGGATGGATCACCGATGTGGGAAAACTTTTGGATCCGTTGGCGGATAAACTGCTTGAGGTAAGTCGGAGGCCAAGCGGTCTTAGGAAGACAAGGCATATTATCAACTCCTTGGCTCACAGAACGACATGGCTACGATCCGACTTGATCGACGGCTATCTTGCAAGGAAAAACGGATGGATCACCGATGTGGGAAAACTTTTGGATCCGTTGGCGGATAAACTGCTTGAGGTGATGGTGTGCATTTGTTTGGCTGAAAGGTTTGGAGGCTCTTTTCTGATCCTTGCTGCAATTATTATTTCAAAAGAGATCGTTATGATCGTCGGCGCATATTTGATCATGTCAAAAATCAAGGTCTATGTTTCCTCTGTTTGGTGTGGAAAGCTTGCCACCATTGTTTGGTATGTTCTTTTGTGTGTGGTCCACTTTTTCCCGGGTCCCAGGGAAGGAGATCTTCTCTGGATCAATTTCCTATGTATTGTTTTGATTCTCGTGATGATTATGGCGTTTGCGATGTATATTTTTAATTACGCCAATCAGATCAAAAACACAAAAGATGCCATTTTGAAAAAATAGTTTTACGCTGTGATATCGGTAGAAGGATAGGTTTTATATGAAATTGTGTTCTCGTTGTAATAAGCGCCCGGCTGTGATCTATATCAATGAAATCAAGGGCGATAAGGTCACATCAAAAGGCCTCTGTTTTCATTGCGCAAAAGAAATGAATATCAAGCCGTTTTCCGATTATATGGAAAAGATGGGCATTCAAGAAGAAGATATGGATATGATCGAACAGCAAATGGGCCAAATGATGGAAGGATTAGATGTGGGCGATGGGGAAATGCCTGCAATGGATTTGAGCTCTTTGTTTGGCGGCGCAATGCCTCCCGTTCAGGCTGAGCCCGGGGAAGAAAAAGCAGAGACTCCTCAAAACGGTCATAAAAAGAATAAAAAGCATGGTAAAATTTTGGATTCTTACTGTATCAATCTGACTCACCGTGCTTCTCGCGGAGAATTGGATCCTGTGATCGGACGAGATGCTGAACTTGCAAGAGTGATTCAAATCCTCTGCCGCAGACAGAAAAATAATCCCTGTTTGATCGGCGAACCCGGTGTAGGTAAAACTGCCATTGCGGAGCTTCTTGCGCAAAGTATTGCCGATAAAAAGGTTCCGGTTCGCTTAATGGATAAGGAAGTCTTTTTGCTCGACCTTGCTTCTCTTGTTGCAGGAACACATTTTCGCGGTCAGTTTGAAAGCAGAGTAAAAAATCTCGTAGATGAAGTCAAAAAGCTGGGTAATGTGATCCTCGTGATCGACGAGATCCATACCATTGTGGGTGCAGGGGACTCGGAAGGCGGAATGAGCTGTGCTAACATTTTGAAGCCTGCGCTTTCCCGAGGTGAAATTCAGTTAATCGGCGCCACGACGCTTAGTGAATATAGAAAATATATCGAAAAAGACCAGGCCCTTGAAAGACGCTTTCAACCGGTTATGGTCGATGAGCCCACCGTTGCCAAGACAATTGAGATTTTAAAGGGTGTTAAAAAGCATTACGAAACATTTCACGGTCTTTCTGTACCCGAATCGATTCTTCGTACCGCTGTGAATCTTTCCGAACGGTATATTACCGACCGCTTTTTGCCTGACAAGGCGATTGACATTTTGGATGAAGCTTGTGCAAAAAAAGCAATCGAAAGTGATGTGATCAATGCCATCGATCGTCTTGTAAAAGAACTGAATGATATCCAAGAAGAAAAAGAAATGCTCGAGGGCAAAAGCGATCCCGATGATTCCACCTATGCACGCCTTGCGGAGTTAAAGGTTTCTCAAAGCCGCAAGCAGGAAGAGTTTAAGGTCTTGTCCGAAAAGAGAGACCATATTGCGCTTGATGTAAATGACATCGCAAAGGTAATCGAAACCTGGACGGGAATCCCTGCTGCAAATATTTCTGAGAATGAATTTGAAAAGATCAATACTTTAAAAGATAATCTTTCAAAGTGTATTATCGGCCAGGAAAAGGCTGTGGATGCGGTTTGCCGCGCCATTAAACGCCATCGCGCAGGAATCAGTGTGAAGAAAAAGCCCGCAAGCTTTATTTTTGCAGGGCCTACCGGCGTGGGAAAAACAGAGCTAGTAAAAAGACTTGCCGGCACGCTTTTCGATTCAACCGAATCTTTGATTCGCCTTGATATGTCAGAGTTTATGGAAAAGCATTCTGTATCCAGAATCGTTGGTTCTCCTCCCGGTTATGTAGGTTATGATGATGCAGGACAGTTGACGGAAAAAATTCGCAGAAAGCCTTATTCCGTGGTTCTTTTTGATGAGATCGAGAAAGCTCATCCCGATGTGATGAACATTCTTCTTCAAATTTTGGACGATGGCCGCATTACCGATTCTCACGGGAAAGAAATTAATTTTGAAAACACCGTCATTGTAATGACAACCAATGCAGGCAGCAGGTCTTCGTCAGGTGTTTCCGGTTTCGGTCACACCTTAGAGCAGTCTGAGGCTTCCAAAACCATGAAGGCTTTGGAAGGATTTTTGAAGCCGGAATTTATCAATCGTGTGGACGAAGTGATCACCTTCTCCAAGCTTTCCAAAGAAAGCTTTTCCTTGATCGCGCGCCTGCGCCTTGATGAACTGAAAAATTCTATTTCCGAAAAGGGAATTGAGTTTGTTTTTGATGAAAAGGTTTGCGACTATGTAGCTGAAAAATCCTACAGCGAAAAATTCGGCGCAAGAAATATGGCTCGATTTATTCAGACTGAAATCGAAGATAAAATAGCAGAAATGATCTTGGAAGACCGTGGATTTAAAATTTATAAAATCAATTTGAGTGTACCGAATGACGATATTCTGATCACATTGGAAAAAGAGGAAGAATGAATTTATTGGAAGTTGGGTTAGACAGACTTTTTGAAGTTCTTGGTACTGACCCTGAAATTGGACTCACCGGTGAGCAGGTTTTGCAGAATCGGCAAGAGTTCGGAGAAAATATTCTTTTTGACAAAAAGAATACTGCCGCTGATCTTTTAAAGAAGATCTTTGGCGACATTATGATGGTCTTATTTCTTTTGATCAGTCTTTTTGACTATATGGAAAATGGCAGCATTGCTTCTCTGGCCGCCATGATCTCCGTTATCGTTTTGTATTCCGCTTTCGTTTTCGGAACCCATATTTATGTAAAAAAGACGAAGAAAAAGATAGAAAAATTTTCTAAAAGTAAATATCATGTAAAGCGTTCCGGAAGAGTTTTGTCAATAGACAAAAACGAAATTGTTCCCGGAGAGATTTTGATCCTGGATAAGGGAGATGTTGTTCCTTGTGACGGAATTATCATTCGACA
>JAZUOK010000295.1:0-3767 GCA_045604665.1 Eubacteriales bacterium
CATGGAATGACGGTAGCAAAGGATCTGACCACCCCGGAGGAGGTCTGGACCTTGATTTTGGCTTTGACCCAGGAGATCGGGGAAAAGCTCCGCTTTCATAAAAAAAAGGCAAATGGGATTGCCCTTGAGTGCAAGGATCGCTTCTTTTTTACTAAGACCCTTCAGAAAAGGCTTGCTTTGCCTACGGATTGCACCATGACTCTTGCCAAGGAGGCGTTTGCGCTTTTTTCCACCAGATACCTGTTTCGCGAGCCTTTGCGCGCCATTTCCGTGCGCGCCATTGATCTGGAAAAAGGGGAGGCGGAACAGCTTTCCATCTTCACGGAAAAGGTAGATCTGCGTGCGGAACGGCTGGATCGGGTAACGGATCTTTTGGCCACCCGATACGGAAAGGGGACTCTTGTTTCCGCGCGTCTGATCCATGCCTCTCTTCCCGACTCCCATGGATATGTTCCCTTCCACTAACCTACTTTCTTTTGGAAAAATCAAGTAGGCAAAGAAAACTTCCGACTTGAAAAATTTTTGGATCATATTCCGAAATTTTCTTTTTTCAGCCCGATTTTTGGGGTGCAGACCTTTTTTTAAAAAGGGCCTGCAAAAAAGTGACATAAAAAAGCCGTTTGCAATTTGCAAACGACTTAGTCTTTTTGATATCGGGCAATTTTGGAAAGATCGCAATTCAGTGCAGAACATAGCTTGTTAAGTGTTTTTGTTTCAATATTTTCGTTCGCTTTCAGTCTGCGAACAGTTTTACTGTCAATTCCGCAATGTTCTCTCAGCCAATAGGTGCTGAGACCTTTTTCTTCTAAAATATCCCACAACGGATCAAATACGATCATATTTATCCCCCCCTTAGTGCTTTTTATTTGTTTTAAATTGTCAGAAGGACACTTTTAAGATCATTTGCAGTAAGGCAAATATAGCAGAGGCGCATTTCCTTGCGGAATGCGCCTCGGTAGTGCTTTTCTTATTTTTTGCTTGCGATCTTGCTCAGGAGAGAAACACCTAAGATGATCAGTCCGATGACTACGAAGATGCCGAGCATTCCGGCAACCATGATCGGGAGTCCTTGAGAGATAACATTGCTCAGATTTGTCTGAAAGCTTGCAAAAAGCAGTTGATTGATCAAACTCATTTTGTGATCCTCCTATTCTTAACCTTGTACCATCGCAAGGATAATACCGCCTGCGATAACACTTGCTACCTGACCGGACACATTGACACCGATAGAGTGCATCAGAAGGAAGTTCTGAGGATCTTCTGCGAGCCCCATCTTGTGTACCACTCTGCCGGACATGGGGAATGCGGAGATGCCGGCTGCACCGATCATAGGATTGATTTTTTTGCCCTGAGGCAGGAAGATATTCATCAGTTTTGCAAGCATTACACCGCCAACGGTATCGAAAACGAAGGCTGCAAGACCAAGGGCCAAGATCAGGATGGTTTCCCAAGTGAGGAACTTGTCGGCAGTCATCTGAGAAGCAACGGAAATACCCAAAAGAATGGTGATCAGATTTGCCAGGACATTCTGCGCCGTGTTGGAAAGGGAATCCAGAACGCCGCACTCGCGCAAAAGGTTACCGAACATCAAGAAGCCGACGAGGGCTACGGAGCCGGGAGCGAAAAGACCTACGATGATGGTTACTACAATGGGGAAGAGGATCTTGGTAAGTTTAGAAACGGGCTTTCCGGATGCATTGTTCATACGGATAAGGCGCTCTTTCTTTGTGGTGCAAAGCTTGATAATGGGGGGCTGTACCACGGGAACCAGTGCCATATAGGAATAAGCGGCTACCATGATCGCGCCCATATACTTGGAGTTTAAGGTTTGTGCTACGACAATGGAGGTAGGACCGTCTGCCGCACCGATAATAGCAGCGGAAGCGGCATCGTTCAGATCAAAGCCTACCAAAAGACCAAGGCACAGAGTAAAGAAGATACCGAACTGTGCGGCGGCACCGAAGATCATCAGCTTCGGATTGGAAAGCACGGGACCGAAGTCGATCATGGCACCGATACCGATAAAGAGAAGAAGAGGGAAAAGCTCAAAACTTTCGTGGGTCATACCCATATTAAACAGGTGATTTAAGACACCGTTGATTCCTTCACCGGCTTCTTCCGGGTTGATGGGGAGGTTTACCAGAATGGCACCCAGACCCATTGGAAGAAGGAGGGTAGGCTCCATTTCCTTTTTGATGGCAAGGAAGATCAGAAGTCCGCCGATGATCCACATTGCGATCTGATTGAGCTGGAGATACTGAAAATTCTCAAAGAGCTTTAAAAACTGATTTAAGATCTCTGTCATTGCTTTTTCCTTTCTTAACCAACTACTTTTACGGAAATAGTCAGTTTTTCACCGTTGATATCCCACTCCTTGGCGTTTTCTGCAAGATTTGAGGTGATATCCTTTGCCAAGGTATCGGAGCAGATCTCGTCTGCATTTGCTTTTACAAGATTTACGATCTTTTCTTCGCCGGAAACACCGATCTCAATGCGGTCGGTTACATTGAAGTCTGCTTCTTTTCTCATGGTCTGAACCTTGGAAATGATCTCGCGGACAAAGCCCTCGGTAATAAGTTCTTCCGTGAGACGGATATCCAGCACGACGGTCAGATCCCCGTCGTTTGCGGCGAAGTACCCGTCCTTCTGCTCATTCTGAATGATGAGGTCTTCCTTTTCCAGAACCACTCTGCCGGAGGGAAGAGCAAGGGCAAGGGTGCCGTCGGCATTCAGTTCCGCCATCGCTTTCGCACCGTCAAGGGCAGGAAGGGCAGCGCGAATTTCGCCAAGCTGCTTTCCGAATTTAGGACCGCAGGTCTTCAGCTGAGGCTTGAAGGACCAGGAGAGGTACTCGTCCACATCGTCGGAGAAGAGAATGGATTTTACATTCAATTCTTCCTTGATGATGTTCTGGCAGTCCTCGGAGAGGGCTTTTTCACTCTTTACGATCATCTGCGCCAGAGGCTGGCGGTTCTTTCTGCCGCTGCCTGCGCGGGCTGCTCTGCCTGCCACAACGATCTTCAGAACCTCTTCCATTTCTTCCTCAAGCTGGGGATCGATCCACTTTTCTTCCACCTCGGGGAAGAAGGTAAGGTGAACGGATTCGGGTGCGTTTTTATCTACACTGCATACCAGGTTTCTGTAAATATCCTCTGCCATAAAGGGGATCATGGGCGCTGCCGTTTTTGCAATGGTTACAAGGGCGGTATAAAGGGTCATATAAGCATTTACCTTATCCTGAGGCATACCGCTGACCCAATATCTTTCTCTGCCGCGGCGAACATACCAGTTGGACATATCGTCTACAAACTTCTGGAGTGCTCTGCAGGCTTCGGGGATCCTGTAGTTTTCAAGGTTCTCATCCACTGCCTTTACGGTAGAGGCAAGACCGGACAGGAGCCACTTATCCATCACGGAAAGGCTTTCATAATCCAAAGTATACTTTTTGGGATCAAAGGAGTCGATATTGGCATAGAGTACATAGAAGGCGTAGGTATTCCAAAGGGTGCCCATAAACTTTCTCTGTCCTTCTACCACTGCCTTACCGTGGAAACGGTTGGGCAGCCAGGGGGCGGAGTTGGTGTAGAAATACCAGCGGATGGCATCGGCACCGTAGGTCTCCAATGCATCGAAGGGATCTACTGCGTTGCCCTTGGATTTACTCATCTTCTGACCGTTTTCATCCTGCACATGTCCCAGAACGATGACGTTCTCGTAGGGTGACTTGTTGAACAGGATCGTGGATTCTGCCAGGAGGGAATAGAACC
>JAZUOK010000296.1:0-3269 GCA_045604665.1 Eubacteriales bacterium
GTATCGAATTACCAATAATGTGTACGGCGGTCACTTTGCACGCTTCTGCGGCGGCTCCAAGGACGGAGATGCTATCTCTATCAAAAACCTGATAGCAGGAACCGCGCACGGCAGCATTACCTCAAGAGACGGTGCTTTCTACGGTGGTCTCGGTGCAAATGAAAACACCGATGTATACAACGAGATTTCGGGCTTTGCTCCGGTTAATCTGGGTGAAAAAGGAGATTACACCGCTGACCTTTCCAAACTCGGCACTATGGTTTACGGCGGCAACAACAATGAGAATGTTCGCGCAAAATCCGTTACCAACATTGTGAAAAACGGCGCAAAGATCTCTTACCTTGTAGGTGGCTGTAACTCCGGTCTTCAGCCTAAGGCTGTTACAAACCACATTTACGACGGTGTGATCGGTGAATTTTACGGCGGTAATAAGAACAATTCCTACAGCGCTGAAATGACCGGCATTACCAATACTGTAGAAACAGGTGAGATCACTTCTTACTACGGCGGCTTCAAAACCGTCTCCACCGGCGTGAAGATTGCTGCCATTGAGAATAATATTAACGGCGGTAAAATTTCCACCTTCATTGGCGGTCACGGAACGGCTTACGATTCCAACGATAAGGGCGAAATAACGGCCCTTACCAACAACATCAAGGGCGGCACCTTTGCGAAAGAATTTATCGCAGGCTGCAGGGAAACCTCTGCAGCGCCTGATACGGCAACTGCCGATGCAGTATACAAGATCGGCACCATCAGAAACAATGTGGGCTCCGATTCTGTAGAAACCCGTCCCGTTTTCAGCGGCAACTTCTTCGGTGGATGCCATACCGAGCCTGCTGCCAATGCAAACAAAGCGAAGAGTTACTTTATCATCGATTCCATTATAAATACCTTTGATCATGTTTTGATCAATAACACTGCATATCTGGGAACCCGTCAGCATACCCTCGGGGATATTACAAACACCATCAACGGTCTTGAGATCAAGGGAGCTGTTCTTTGCCTCGGCAATAATGTAGGCACCTTTACCGGCGCCTCCTACACTGTCATCAACGGCCTTACCTTAAACGCAAATGTGGCTTCTGATGCAAACTCTACTTCCTGTAACATTGCACAGGGCGCTACCTTTACGGTTCACATTGCAGAAGGTGCGAAGATTTATCTGAACAAGACCAATGTGATGAATTTGAACGGTAACAATCCCACAAAGGGAACCCATACCGTAACAGCAGGGAATTTTGAACTAATCCAGACTGAGTGCTGGGCGGACGGTACCGTTTACCTTTCTGCACCCGAAGGAACGAATCTTGTTGGCCTTGTAACCACCACCGGTGGCAGTATGGGTATGGCAGAGGTCTTGGCAGATAAGGTTGTGGGTAAGTCTACACTTACTTTAAAAGAAGCAAATCTTCTTATCACCGATCGTATTTCTCTTCGTATTGTGTATGATAAGCCCGTTACATCGGAATATGCACCTGAACTTTTGACGGCTCTTGTGAATGGGTCCAGGGCGAAGATCCAAATCGATCCTGAAAATGAGAATGCTGTTATTGTCTATAATATCGGCCTTGCGGATTTTGATAAGCAGATCACCTTTGGCGGCTATCTTCCTGCTCTGCCTTCTGACAGAGATTCTGTGATCAAGCTTTCTGATTATGCTGTTAAGAATGTAGAGGATAACGAGATCTATCAGGCGATTGCCGACCTTGGCAGAACATATGCAGGAGAAGGTGCTCAGTACGGTCTTTCATATACGGAAGTTGATAAGAGCTCTCAAATGCATGCTGAGCCTGATGCCTCCGCCCTTCATATTACTGCAAAGAACCTGATTATGAAGGATGCGATCGGTTTCCGCTATTACGCAACGCTTATCGGAGATACGAAGATCAGCGACATTAAGGTTTACATTGACGGTGACGATTATACCGATTTCTGCAACATTGCACTTGTGGAAGGCTCTACAACGGAGGTTACCATTGATATGTATCTTGGTATCAGAAGCATGGAGACTTTCATTAATGTGAAGATCACCGCAGGTCAGACCACAGCACTTGACTATATGGATTCCGGCGATGCCATTGCACAGAAGACCATCTCTTCTCAGCCGGACAATGCTGCGGCAAAGGCGGCTTTGGCTTATATCCAGATTGCCGGAAAAATGCCGATTGGAGGTGCAAAATAATGAAGAAATTCTATGAAGCACCGGAAGCGGTAAAAATTGAATTTGATGTTGAGGAAGCTCTTATGGCTTCTGTCATCAAAGATTCCGGCGCGGATATTACTGAAATCGGTAAAAATCCGGTAATTCTCTGGTAGATTAAAATAAAAAAGAAACCGAAGATTTCTTCGGTTTCTTTTTTTGCGCTGTTTTTTATAAGACTTACAGCAAAGCTGTCATTTTTTCAAAAATTCTTTCGGCGATCTTTTCCATGCCCAGGTCTCCGGGATGGACGGAAACGCCTCGGTGTTCAAAAAGGCCAAGGGCTTTCATTTCAGGCTGTTCCCCAAGGTCTCCCAGCTCTGCAAGGGGGGCGGAAAGCTCTCTTGACAGGTCTCGCAGGGCATCGTCGCCGGGGTGGCGCCAAAAGCCTGTAGTGACAACGAAGCGTGCTTTTTGTTGCGGATCCAGAAAGGCGAGGAGCTTTCTTGTTTCCTCCAGGAAGGTTTCTCTGTCAAAGGTATCCTTGGGACAATTTTCAATAAAACGAAGAAGGATGATGTCGGCAGAAAAATCCCTTGCGGCGGCAAATCGCTCCAGGTGCTTTTCTCCTTCTTCATAATGACTCTCCCAGGAGGAGACCTGGCAAATGCCGAAGGCCGCATCCGAATCGATTTCTTTCACTTTTTTCATAACAAGGTGAACATAGTCCTTTTCCTTTTCGGAGGCTGCCATGCCCCATTCACCGTGCCATCCGATCTCGGGGCGGTATCCGTGAAGGGTAATGGAGTTTCCCACAAAGAGGATCCTTTTTCCTTTGCCTTCGGCGTTTTCAAAGCGAACGGCACCCGAGGGTTTTAATTGCCCGTCTGCTTTGACGGTGTTTTGCTTCATTTGTGAATAGAGGTCTTTTGTCATGACGGACTCCTTTTTATCTTGTGGATCGGTACCAGGCGGTATAAAAAGACTGCGGTAATGGAATTGCTTTCGGGATCTTGTTTGCATTTGTTTTGGCCAAAGGGGCGGGAACGGCCGTGAGATGAAGTTTTTCGGGAATTTTCATAGTGTGCCTTTTTTCAAAGTCGGATCGTAGCCATGTCGTTCTGTG
>JAZUOK010000297.1:0-4407 GCA_045604665.1 Eubacteriales bacterium
GATCTTTAAGGTGTGAGGGATGTTCTTCCTTGCCATATTGACCGCTTCGGTAATACCGCCTGCGGCTTCAATGTGGTTGTCCTTAATGAGAACACCGTCTGCAAGGTTGAAGCGGTGGTTGCTGCCGCCGCCGCAGCGCACGGCGTATTTTTCCAAAACCCGAAGCCCCGGTGTGGTTTTACGGGTATCGGCAATGCGTGCAGAGGTTCCTTTTACCTTCTCTACAGCCTCCCAGGTTCTGGTGGCAATGCCTGACATATGCTGCAAAAGGTTCAGCGCAAGTCTTTCGCCGGTGAGAATGCTTCTGGCAAAACCGGAAACGGTAGCGATCACCTCGCCCTTTTCGATCTTGTCACCGTCTTTTTTCAGTTCGCAAAGCTCGATGGAAGGATCAACGAAACGGAATACACTGCGCACCACTTCCATGCCGCAAAGGATTCCGCTTTCTTTTGCAAGGAAGCGACCGGTAATGGTCTTTTCCGCAGGGATGGTGGAAAGGGTGGTGATATCTCCCGTTCCCACATCCTCCTTCAGGGATTTTTCAATCAAATCATGTAAATTCAGATCCAGCATAAAAACTCCTTTATTCTTCAATGTAGTGAGCGCCGATGCTTGTCTTTCTTGCAACTGCCGCCTTTGCGATCTCAAGAGCAACGGTGGTCATATTGCACATTTCCACCGTGGCAGCTTCTTCGCAAGAAACCTGATCGTATTTTTCATAAAGTGAACGGATCTTCTCAAGGCCGTACTGCATCTCTTCCGGTCTTCTCACAGCACCGAAGGCGTGTGAAAGGGCACGGCGAAGCTTCTGACGGTCGCGGCGGATCTCCTCGGAAGAGGGACGGAAGAGGGGAGAGAAGGTTTCTTCCTTGGGAAGTGCGCCTTTTTTCTCTCTGTTTTCCGAATCGATGCTTCTGGCGCATCTTCTGCCGAATACAAGGCACTCCAGCATAGAGTTGGAGGCGAGACGGTTTGCACCGTGAACACCCGTGCAGCTTACCTCACCGCAGGCATAAAGACCGGGGACTGAGGTCTTACCGTCAAGGTCGGTGGAAACACCGCCCATAAAATAGTGCTGTGCAGGGTGAATGGGAATATAATCACGGGTAAGCTCGATTCCCATCTCCTCGCATCTTGCGGAAATATTGGGGAATCTCTTGAGGAAAAATTCTCTTGTCATATTGGAGCAGTCAAGCCACGCTCTGTCTTCACCGGTACGGCGGAGCTCTCTTAAAATGTTTCTGGTTACGATATCGCGCGGTGCAAGGTCTGCCATGGGGTGCTTGCCCTGCATAAAGTTTTCACCGCTGCCGTTACGAAGCACTGCGCCTTCTCCGCGGACTGCCTCGGAAATAAGAAAGAGTCTTCCTTCCGTTTCCCCTGCCATCAAGGTGGTGGGGTGGAACTGAACCATTTCCATGTTTTCAGGCTTTGCCCCTGCACGGAAGGCGGCTGCCATTCCGTCACCCACGGCACCCTTGGGGTTGGTGGTGTGGGTGTAAAGCTGTCCGATGCCGCCGGTGGCAAGGATCACATGGCGAGTAGCAAAATAAAGCCACTTGCGTTTTTCTTCGTTGTAAACTACTACACCGCAGACACCATTTTCGTCTGTAACGATATCGGTCATAAAGTGACGGAAGAAGGGGGTAATATTTTCTTTTGTCATAATGATCTCGCCGAGACGCTTGGTGGTTTCTCGGCCTGTGGCGTCACCGTCGCAGTGTACGATGCGGCGAAGTCTGTGACCGCCCTCTCTTGCCAGGATCAAATTGCCCGATTCGTTATAGTCAAAGGGAACCTGCCATTCTTCCAGGGTATGAATGGCCTCGGGGCCTTCCTCTACCAAAACGCGAACGGCTTCTTCCTTGCAAAGGCCTGCACCTGCGGTCATGGTATCTTCCAGGTGGAGCTGGAAGCGGTCTTCCTCTGCAAGAACCGCGGCAATGCCGCCTTGTGCTTGCCAGGAATTGGACTGCTTCAGATCGGTTTTGGTTAAAAGAGCAACACGGTTTTTCGGATCAAGATTCAGTGCGGCAAAAAGGCCGGCTACGCCCGAACCAATGACCACTACATCAAAATCTTCTCTTTCAAGCTGAGAAAACGGGGTTTTTTGATACAAATATCTACGCATTTTATGCCTCTCTTTAAAGTCTGATCATGTTTTTCAATGCTTTTGCTGCAAGAGATAAGGTCTCTTCGGGAAGGAGGATCTCATTTTTTTCTTCCTTCAAGGCTTCAAGCAATGCGGAAAGGGTGTTTTTCTTCATATCTTCGCAGATAAAGCTTTCTTTTGCCTCGTAGAATTTTTTTTCGGGAAATTCTTTCTGAAGGGCACGAACGATCTCAATTTCGGTACCGATGATAAATTCATTTCCTTGGCTTTCACGGCAGAATTTTAAAATACCTGTGGTAGAACCTACAAAATCTGCTACACTGCTTGCGCCCTCTCCGCATTCGGGATGGGCGGCAATCAGAGCATCGGGATGCACATCTTTTGCCTTTTCAAGGTCTTTTACGGTGCAGGAATTGTGAATGGGGCAGTATCCGTCAATGAAGTAGAACTTCTTTTCGGGGAAGTGAGATGCAACATAGGCACCCAGATTTTTATCGGGTACGAAAATGATCTCTTTTTCTTTTAGTGATCCTGCTACCTTCAGAGCACCTGCCGAGGTACAGCAAATGGTGCTTTCCGCCTTGACCTCTGCCGAGGAGTTTACATAACAGATCACAGCGGCTTCGGGATGCATTTTTTTCATTTCACGAAGCTTTTCTGCGGTGATCATATCTGCCATGGGACAGCCTGCATCCGCTACCGGGAGAAGAACCTTCTTTTTGGGATTGAGAATTTTTGCGCTTTCCGCCATAAAACGGACACCGCAGAACACGATGAGGTCTTCTTTGGCTTCAGCCGCCTTACGGGAAAGCTCCAAGGAATCGCCGATGGCGTCTGCTACCTCCCAAATTTCAAGGGGAGCATAGTAGTGGGCGAGAATCAATGCGTTTTTTTCTTTTTTGAGCTTTTTGATTTCTTCTATCATAGGAACTCCTTTTTAATAAGCGATGCCCCAAAGAACCATGTGTTTTGCTTCTTTTCCGCAGCATACACATTTTCCTGTGATGTTTTCCTGATCGTCAAGAGGCATACAGCGACTTCCCACACCGGTCACCTCTTTTACCTTCGCCTCGCATTCCTCATCGCCGCACCAGAGGGCGCGAACAAAGCCGGGGCCTTTTTCCGCAAGGGCGGATTTGATCTCGTCGAGGGTCAGACAGGTGTAAGTTTTCTTTTCTCTGTTTTCGATGGCCTTTTCGTAAAGACCCTTGTTTACATCCTCAAGGGCTTTTACGATCTCTTCTTCGATCTCGTCTACCTTCACTACTCTCTTCTCGCCGTTATGACGCAGACAAAGAACGCAAACGCCGTTTTCAATATCACGGGGGCCGATCTCAATTCTTACGGGAACGCCCTTCATTTCATATTCTGCAAACTTCCATCCGGGGGAGTTGTCGCTGTCGTCGGTCTTGACTCTTACGACGGAGGAAAGCTTTTGGCGAAGTTCCTCTGCCTTTTCCAAAACCCCTTCCTTGTGCTGGGCAATGGGAACGATGATCGCCTGAATGGGAGCGACCTTGGGGGGAAGCACAAGACCCTTGTTATCACCGTGGGTCATAATGATCGCACCGATCAAGCGTGTGGTTACGCCCCAAGAGGTCTGATGAGGAAATTCCTTCTTGTTTTCGCGAGAGGTGTATTCAATGTCAAAGGCGCGGGCAAAGCCGTCGCCGAAATAGTGGCTGGTACCTGCCTGCAGTGCCTTGCCGTCGTGCATCAAGGCTTCGATGGCGTAGGTGGAAACGGCACCTGCAAATTTATCGCTCTCGGTCTTCTTGCCCTTTACAACGGGCATAGCGAGCGATTCTTCACAGAACTGTGCGTATACATTGAGCATACGTTCTGTTTCTTCAATAGCTTCTTCGGCAGTAGCGTGGATTGTATGACCCTCCTGCCAGAGGAATTCTCTTGAACGAAGGAAGGGGCGTGTGGTTTTTTCCCAACGGACGACGTTTACCCACTGATTGTAGAGCTTGGGTAAATCTCTGTGTGACTGGATTATTTTTGAATAGTGTTCACAGAAAAGTGTTTCAGATGTAGGGCGTACGCAAAGTCTGTCCTCTAACTTATCACTTCCACCGTGAGTTACCCATGCAACCTCGGGAGCAAAGCCTTCAACATGATCCTTCTCCTTCTGAAGAAGTGATTCGGGGATAAACATCGGCATACATACATTTTCGTGTCCTGTTTCCTTGAACATACCGTCAAGTATTCTCTGAATATTTTCCCAGATTGCATAGCCGTAAGGTCTGATTACCATACAGCCCTTGACTGATGTGTATTCAATTAATTCA
>JAZUOK010000298.1:0-2263 GCA_045604665.1 Eubacteriales bacterium
ACTTTTCCAAGGTGTGAGCAAATTTTACAGGGTTCTGCCCCTTGGCAGCGGCGCACAGCATAGAAATGGGAGTAACGGCAATTCTTTTGTTGATGATCGGGATTCCGTAGGTCTTTTCGATCTCCTCACAAACGGGAACGAGATTTTTTGCTCTTTGGCAAATTTTTTCATAAACCTTTTCGCAGGCTTTGTCAATATCGGGATCGATGCAGTCCATCAGGGAAATTCCCATGGTTACGGTACGAATATCCAGATTTTCATCCTGGATCATTGTGACCGTTTCTAAAATATCTCGTGTGTTCAGCATATCTCCACCTCAGATTCTGTGCATAGAATTGAAGAGGTCCTCGTGCATTACATGGATCTTCAAATTGTTTTCTTCGCCCAAATTTTCTGCACGGTCTACAAAATCGGAGAAGGGAACGGTAAGGGCATTGGTTTCGCACAGCATGATCATGCAGAACATTTCCTGCATAACGGTCTGTGTCACATCGATAATATTTGCGCCGCAATCTGCGCAAAGAGCGGAAACCTTGGCAAGGATTCCCACAGTATCTTTTCCTACAACGGTAATAACAGCTTTCATAATATCTCCTCGAAAGTTTTTTCCTATTTTACCATAAAGGAACAAAAAAGAAAAGACCCAAAGGGTCAATTTTGAGAGAAAACATTATTTTTTATTCTACGGTGCCCCATTGAGGGGCACCGTATAGTTTTAATGCAAAGCATATTTTTCTGCGTAGAAGCGAAGGTTTTTTTGATAGCTTTCGTTGGTGCTGCGAAATTCCTTCAGGATTTCGTGGAGATTCATTTCATCGCGGTTCATCTCCAAAAGACAACCTGCGATGTTGGAGCAATGGTCCGAGGTTCGTTCCAGGTTCGTTAAAAGATCTGACCATACAAAGCCTGCTTCGATGGAGCAGTTGCCTGCTTGCAGTCTGCGCATGTGACGGGTGCGAAGTTCTTCCTTCAACCGGTCAACGACTTCTTCCAAGGGTTCTACGGAAACGGCGATATCCATATTGTTGGTAAGAAAAGCACCTAAGGTCAGGTAGAGGATTTCATTTACCGCACTTACAATGGTTGCCATTTCTTGCGTTCCCTCCGGAGTGAAGGCAATCTTTTTCTCCTTCAATTCTTCCGCAGATTCCAAAATATTGACGCCATGGTCGGAAATGCGTTCAAAGTCGCCGATCATCTTTAAAAGCTTTGTAACTTCTCCGCTTTCCTTTTCCGTAAGAGGCTTATTGCTCAATTTTACCAAATATGTACTGAGAATGTCTTCATAATGGTCGGTTTTTTCTTCGCCTTCTCTTACTTTCTTTGCAGTTTCCGGTGTTAAGCTTTTTAAAGACTCCAAAGAGGTCTGCAAGGTGTCAAAGGCAATTTGAGCCATTTCAGAAGTAAGAGCATGGCATCTTTGCAAAGCGATGGCAGGGGTAGCAAGAAGTCTTTCGTCAAGCTCTGTTACCGTTTCCGGTTTTTGGTTTTCGGGAATGAGAATATAGGCGATCTTCTCAAGGAGGCGTGAGCAGGGGAGAAGGAGCAGTGTGCAGAGCACATTGAATACCGAGTGACATACAGCGATTCCTGCAAGACTTGCGCTTTCCCCTAAGATCTGAGGAATGAATGCTGCTTTCACAAGGGAGTAAACGAAAATAAGAACCGTTGTGCCCAACACATTAAAGGAAAGGTGAACAATTGCCGCTCTTTTTGCATTTTTATTGGCACCTATCGAGGAAAGAAGAGCAGTTACACAGGTGCCGATGTTCTGACCCATAATAATGGGAATGGCAGCACCGTAGGTTACCTGGCCGGTTACAGCCAGAGCCTGAAGAATACCCACGGATGCAGAGCTGGACTGAATGATTGCGGTAAGAAGTGCACCGGCAAGGACACCCAGAAGGGGATTTTCAAACATAATGAGAAGGTTGGTGAAGGCAGGTACTTCTCGAAGTCCCGATACTGCACCACTCATTGTATCCATACCAAACATCAGGGTGGCAAAGCCCAAAAGGATCATTGCGGTGTCTTTTTTCTTGGTGGTTTTTCCTCCCATATAGAAAATGATACCGATCAATGCCAAAATCGGGGTAAAGGAGGTGGGCTTTAAAAGCTGAATAAAAAGATTATCGCCGGAAATGCCCGAGAGGGACAGGATCCACGCGGTGACGGTAGTACCGATGTTGGCACCCATAATTACGCTGATTGCTTGACGCAAGGTCATAAGACCTGAGTTAACAAAGCCTACAACCATAACGGT
>JAZUOK010000299.1:0-8714 GCA_045604665.1 Eubacteriales bacterium
GTCTTTAAGGTAACGGTCTTGCCGCCTGTATTCGGTCCTGTGATCACAAGCGTATCAAAATCCTTTCCCAAGGTAAGGGAAATGGGAACAGCAATTTTGGGATCCAAGAGCGGATGCTTTGCTTTTGTAAAGGAAAGCTCACCCGTTTTGGAGATTTGCGGCTCGGTAGCATCCATTTTATAAGAGAGCTCTGCCCTGGCGAAAATTATGGAAAGCTCTACCACATTATAAAAATCAAGCCGAAGGGCATCACAAAAGCCGGAAACTCTTTGGGATAAAGATAAAAGGATCCTTTCGATCTCTTCCTTCTCTTCCCCTTCCAGAATTTTGATCTGGTTATTGAGTTCCACCACAGACAAGGGCTCGATAAATACCGTTGCACCGCTGGCGCTGGTATCGTGTATCAGACCCTTGATCTCGTTTTTATATTCGCTTTTAACAGGGATAACAAACCGAGAATTGCGGAAGGTAATGATATTTTCCTGCAAGAAATTGCCGTATGCACCGGAAATATAATGCTGGAGGGCATCACGGATCTTTGCAGAGCAAGAGGTAATTTTTCGACGGATGGAAAAAAGTGCGGGAGAAGCATCGTCTGCGATGCTGTCTTCGGAAAGAATGCAGCGGTGAATCTCGTGATCCAATCCCCTGTCAGGCAAAAGACGGCGGAAGATCTCACCCAAAACACTGTCTTCTCCCACCATATTCTCCCCGTAACGGTGGGCACTGTCCACAGAACGAAGAAGCGCGCCTACGCAAAGTAGCTCTGTCGGATTTAAAACGGCTCCTTTTTCAGCCCGTTCCAGGATCCCCGGGATCTGAGGATGGGCAGAAAGGGAGGGGCCGCCCTTCAAGGCGAGCATTCTTTTTGCCGCGGCAGTTTCTTTTTGCAAACGAAGGACCCTCTCTCGGTCCTGTTCGGGGAGGAGGGTAAAAATTTTCTCCTTCCCTGCCTCTACCGAGCAGCACCCGGCAAGACGAGAGAGGATCTTATTATATTCTAAAATATCAACTGCTTTTTCAAAGGGTTTCATTCTGTTTATTATCCTTTTTGGTTTCCTTAACTTCCGGAGCAGGCATCTTTTTCACCTGTTTATAGAAATCCAAGGTTTTATAGTTTCTTTCAAGCTGACTTGTGAGATACTTTTCCGTAAAGCGAGAAAAATCCCGAATCAGATCCTCCGGGACCTTGAGAGCATACGCTTTTTCTTCAGGCGTTTCCACGCTTCTTCTGCAAAGGGAAAGAACATCCCTACGGATCCTCACAAGATCCGTATCGAAAGAAGTAATGCAGTCGGGGCAGATCAGATCCCCGTCAAGAAGACGGAAAAAGAAGGACGGCGTCTCATCTGCATCTTTTCCGCAAACGCTGCACCCCGTAAGATTGGGCATCAAACCGTTTGCCGCCAGAAGGCGCATTTCAAAAACCGCCTTGATCCAATCCTCGGGCCGATCCTCTTTGGCGATCAGATATAAGGCATTCATCAAGATGCGCAGAACACTTTTTCCTGTTTCCGCATCTCTGGCAGTATCCTCGGCAAGCTCTGCAAGATAAGAGGCCAGGGCGAGAGATGTGATCTCAGCACCTTGCCGAACGGTAGCATAAAGAGGGGTGGCGCGTTTTAAATAGCACTTATCCCCTCTCTCCTCAAGCTCAAATTCGGAGTATACAAAAGCTGCACAGCCTGCGGCGTTTTTACTTGTAATACTGCGAATACCCCGTGCCTTGAAAAAGATCTTTCCTTCTTCGGTAAGCACAGTGATAAGCTTGTCACTTTCCCCGTATTTAATGCTTTTCAAGACCAGACCTTTTACGGTTCGAGTCATAATCAGTCCCTCTTAAAGCCGAAAGTTCCCAAAAGAAATTCGTTATCGCGCCAGTTCTCTTTCACCTTGACCCAAAGGTTGATGTTTACATGAACACCGAAAAACGCCTCCAGATCCTGACGGGCAAAAGAGCCGACCTTTTTCAGCATCGCACCGTCTTTTCCGATCACGATCTTCTTATGGCTCGCCTTTTCGCAGAAGATCTCTGCGCGGATGTCAATGAGCTTATCCGACTCCTTAAAATCTTCAATCACCACAGCAATGCCGTGGGGAATCTCCTTATCAAGAAGCTTTAAAAGCTTTTCGCGAATGATCTCTTCCGCAATGGTTCTCTCTGCCTGATCGGTAATCATATCCGGAGAGAAAAACCACTCTCCTTCTTCCAAGAAAGGCTCTGCTTCCTGGAAAATGATCTCCACACCGTCCCCGGTTTTACCCGAAAGAGGAATCACAGCGGCAAAGGAGTATTCCTTGGAGAATACATCGATCGTGCGAATAATATCCTCCGGGGTATAAATATCGGTCTTATTAATAATAAGTACTACAGGAACACCCATCTTACCGAATTTATCCATAAGTTCTCTTTCAATGGGATGGATCTCCGCCAGAGGCTCCACCAAAAGCATGACCATACAAACATCGGTGGTAGCAGTGCCTACGGATTTCATCATCATATCACCAAGCTTGGTTCTTGGCTTATGTACACCGGGTGTGTCCAGAAAAACATACTGGGCATTGCCGCGGGTTAGGATGCCGGTGATGGAGGTACGGGTGGTTTGAGGCTTGCGGGAAACCGCAGCGATCTTTTCTCCCAAAAGGGTATTCATCAAAGTGCTTTTGCCTACATTGGGACGACCCACCAGTGCGATAAATCCTGTTTTTTGTGTTAATTCTTGCATATTTACTTCCTACTCTTCAGTTTTTACCTCACCCTCGGAAAGGGAAAGGAGAATTTTTTCCTGTTTTGCAAACATTTCTTTTTTTTCGTTTTCTTCCATATGATCCCAACCTAAAAGGTGCAAGGTGGAATGGATCACCATCAGACAAAACTCCTGTCGGTAAGTGGTACCGAAATCCTTGGCTTGATGAAAAATCACCTTTGGACAAACGATCACATCGCCAAGATAAGTGACACCGCCGAAAGCTTCATCCTCCAGCGGAAAGGAAAGTACATCGGTTTCCCGATCTACACCGCGATATTCACGGTTCAATTCACATATCTCTTCTGCAGAAACAAGGGAGACGGAGATCTCTCCCTTCCCCGAAAAGCCTTCCTCTTCAAGGGTCTTCAGAATCGCTCTTTTTAAAGCGCTTTTATAGCCGCGAAAAGGCGCTTTTTCCTTTTGATTGTTTTCGATCAAGATACGGCAAGTCATTTTTTGCTCCTTCCGTATTTGTCATAAGCCTCCACAATACGGGAAACAATGGTGTTTCTCACAACATCCTTTGAGGAAAGATGGTGAATGCCGATGCCCTTGATATCCTTGCAAATTTCAAGCGCCTGACCGAGCCCCGACGGAACGCCTGAGGGCAGATCGATCTGAGTAATATCACCGTTTACCACTGCCTTTGATCCTTGGCCGAGACGGGTAAGGAACATTTTCATCTGTTCGGGGGTGGTGTTCTGCGCTTCATCCAAAATAATAAAAGAATCATCCAAGGTTCTGCCGCGCATATAAGCAAGGGGCGCTACTTCAATAGAGCCTTTTTCCATCAGTCTTTGATAGGTTTCGCCACCGAGCATCTCAAAAAGTGCATCGTACAAAGGACGAAGATAAGGGTCGATCTTGCTTTGAAGATCCCCCGGCAAAAAGCCGAGCCTCTCCCCTGCCTCTACAGCAGGTCTTGTTATAATAATTCTGGAGACTTCCTTTTTGCGAAGTGCTACCGTAGCCATTGCCACAGCAAGAAAGGTTTTACCGGTACCGGCAGGACCTACACCAAAGGTAATGGTTTCCTTGCGGATACACTCCACAAAGCCCTTTTGCCCGATGGTTTTTGGCTTAATGGGTCTCCCCTTTGCTGTGATACAAATGGTTTCGCCAAACAGTTTCTCCGCTTTGACTTCATCGCCGTCGCGAACTGCGCTGATGGCATATTCTACATTTTGCTCCGTCAGATTACCGGAAAGAGTAGACAATTTTTCAAGATAGTCGATAACCTTGCCTGCCATTTCCACATTACTTGTTTCGCCGGAAACGCGGATCTCGCCGTCGCGGCTGAAAATGGTTACACCAAACTCATTTTCGATCCGTCTGGCGTTGGCATCAAACGCACCGAAAATATCAGCAATGGTTTCCACACTTGAAATTCCGATGATTTTTTCTGACATGGTTTATCCTCTCATTTTTATGGAGATGTACTTTCATAAATAAAGGGAAGCTCTCTGCAAATATCTTCCACCGCTGTGACAATAACGCAGAGCGTAACACCCGATTCATCGTGGGTGAAAGACACTTTTTCTTCTAAAATTTCATCCTCAATGGCAAAAGTTTCCCTTATAAACTCTCTATATTTATCATAAGCCAATTTCTCTGCTCTGTCAAGTTCTGCAACTTCCTTTTTTTCCTCGGTTTCAAGGAAAATCAGCTCTTTTTTCCGAATGGGCAAGCTCCTTCCGAAAAGGGTAATATCCTCATGGATCTCTAAGGTTTCATAGTCTTTAAAATCCGAGGGAACACGAAACGGAAGTGATATGTGAAAGCCAAGCATCTCATAGGTTTTCTTGGTCTTTTCCTCCCCGGTAAAAACCTTCTTTGTATCGGAATACAAAACAGTGGTCTCAAAGATCCTTTCTGTTTCGGCAAAAACTCTTCCCCTTGCACGGACTGCGGAAAAGCCGCCGTTTTTATTTTCTCTGACGCCGCTGATCAAAAGAGACCCTTCGGTGACCTTCTCTCCGATTTTTGTTTCGATCTGGCCATCCAAAACCTCATATCGCACAACGGTACCGAAGCGCTCGGCAACCAGGTTCGATTCACCCTTTTCTTCTACCGTTTTTTCAAAAATTTCTCGCTCTCGCACCTCTGCATATACTTTTGTTCCCACTAAATTCAAATTTACATAAAGGAATCTTTCGTCTGCGATCTGATAGCGCAAAGCAATCTCATCCAGTTCCTGCTGGGTAAGATGGGCCCCGGGAAAAAGTCCCCTTTTCGCCAGATCCTCACGAATGATCTCGGTACTGACAAGGTCATTTCCGTATATATGGATGCCCCAAACAAAAAAAGTAGAAAGATATTGCAGCAAAAAGAAGAGGAAAACACCGAGAAAAAAGCCGTATCGTTTACAAAAAAGAGTCCAAAGATAAAGAAGGCCGCCCTCTTTTTTTTCTAAATGTTCCTCTACAGCAAGACTTTTCAAAAAAGAATCGAAATGGGAAAAGTGCAAGGAAGAAACAAAAAACGAGATGCATTCCTCTTCTCTTTTTATATTCCACACGGGAATATTTTTCTTCAACACAAAATTCAAGATCTTTTCTCTGTCCGAGGAATAGAAAGAGATCTTATAATACCCTAAGAGAAACCGAAGAATACGATTCATTTCAAATCCCTTGCAAACGAAATAGATAAGATCTTACCTTTGACGGCAATATTATCATTGCCAAGCTGCCGAAGGCAAAGCTCTTCTCCGCAAATTTTAAGAAAAAAGCGATTCTTCAGAATCATTTTATCCGAATCACAAAAAACAATGCGTTCCACCCCTTCTACAACCAGAAAATTTGCATTGTGTACGGTTACGATCGCAGGATCTCCCCGATAGGACCAAGTGTTTTTTCTTACTCTTTTCGCCATATTTTTGCCTCTCTTCGCATATGATTAAGCAATAAAATATACTCTTTAGGACAATATAAATATGACGAAAACGAAAATGAATTTCCTTTTTCCTTTTTTTCTTCTGCTTCTTTGCCTGATTTTCCCTTCTGCCTGTATGGAGGGTGCAAAAAAAGGACTTTCCATATCCTTGGAGATGGCTCTTCCATCGCTTTTTCCTTCCCTGGTACTAGCAGGAATGATTACAGAATTTCTTGGGGAAAAGGATGAAAACAAAAGCTTTTTTCTGCCGTTTTTTCTTGGACTTTTTTGCGGTTTTCCCGTAGGTGCAAAAGCAATTTGCGATCTGTATCAAAAAGGAAAACTCAGCAAAAAAGAAAGCGAAGATATGCTTTTTTTCTGCAACAATGCAGGACCTTCCTTTTTGATCGGCTTTGTTGGAAGCGGTCTCTTTTCTGATCAAAAAAAAGGCGCATTTCTTTTTTTATTGCAAGGCGCAATCAGCCTTATTTGCTTTCTCTTTTTTCTTCAAAAAAGGAAACATAAAGTAAAAAAGAAGGCGGCAAAAAATGCCCCTTCTGCCCCTTCTTTTTCCCATGTTTTTTCAAGATCCCTTTCCAATGCAGGGTTTTCCTTCCTATATATAATATCTTGCATTGTTTTCTTTTCTTTTTTGACAAGCCTTATTTTTTCCGTTTTTCCCCTTTCTAAAAAAGCTGAAGCTTTGATTCATGTATTTTCCGAGTTAACCGGGGGATGCACAAAAGTAAGTGCTTTTTCAGAAAAGCTTGCCTTTCCGCTCTGTGCGCTTGGATGTGGATTCGGAGGACTTTCTGTTCATTTGCAAACCATAGGGCTTTTGGAGGAGGTAGGGCTTTCCGGTAAAAAACACATTTTCGGAAAGCTGTTTTTCTCCTTGTGCATGTTCTTTGCTGCGCTTTTTTTCCAAAAACTCTTGTAATATAAAGAAAAATCATATAGAATAAGAGAAAAGGATGGGGAATTATGAAGAAAAATCAGAAGTTTGAGAAAAGCTGCTCCCTTTGTGAGTACAGCGAAGAGATCTTTGGCGGTGAATATTTTATCTGTAAAAAGAAAGGCATTGTAGAACCTGACGGCCTCTGCTCTGCTTTTTGTTTTGATCCCTTAATGATCAAAGTTTCTGTAAGAAAGATCCCCGAATTTAAACCGATCCCTGTTACGGTTCCCGATAATGACAAAAAGGAAACAAAGTAAACTTTGTTTCCTTTTCTTTTTAGGTTTCAATACTTCCGCCGGTTACCCGATCTTGATTGGGAGATACACCGAAGCGTTTTTTGTATGCTCTGTAAAAAGAAGAATATTCCCGGAAGCCGCTGCGCTCACAGGCACCAGAAATGCTTTCTCCCTCTCGAATCAAGCTTCTTGCCAAAAGAAGTCTTTTAATCAGGACATAATCCCAAAGAGTAGAACCGGTTGCCTTTTTAAAACTCCGGGAAAGCTGGGATTTTGACAGATAAAATCCGGCTGCAATCGCATCCAAAGAAAGATCCTTGGAGAGATTTTGATTGACATATTCGATGATCTCATAAATTTTTCCAAGCTCTTTTCTTTCCTGAAAAGGAGATTCTTCCGGGCCGTATAAATTACTTGCTTCAATCAGGATAGAATATAAGAAGGTGATAACGGTCAGACGGATACGGTAAGAGGAAGAATTTTCGTTTAGTTCCATCAGTGAAGGTAAAAGACCTTGTAAAGACTGTAAACGGAAAACATTTCCGGTTCCAAGTCTTCTTTCACGAAAAGGAATGTATAATTCGCCCCGAGGATCCAGCTGATTCAAAACACTTTCCGAAAAGCGGATGGCGATCCTTTCGTATGGGGCATCTTCCTTCACCTGAATAATATGGCTTTCTCCGTCACGCATCAAAAAAACCGCGCCGGGGAACAGCTTATATTCATTTCCCTCCACCAGCATAGAGCCTTCGCCGGAAATGATTACTAAAATCTCATTCATTTCATGGGCGTGGAGTGTGAACATTTTTTCATTCCGATGAGGCGAAAGGGTATGATGAAAAAACAGATCTTGCGCATGATATGTGCAAATTTTTTCTTCCATTTCAACTACCCCCTTTCAAGATTTCTCACATTATAGCAAAAAAAAGCACGATTTGCAATATATTTACCCAAAAAATGAGAAAAATAGTAATTTACTTGGTAAATATTTTCTGTTATAATGAGAATGTAAATTAAATTATATTTTCAAAAGGAGTATAATTATGGATAAAAAAGTAATTGTTATTACAGGCGCCGGCGGTATTCTTTGCTCCGGTTTCGCAAAAGTTCTGGCAAAAGACGGCCACAAGATTGCGCTTCTTGACCTCAATCTGGAAGCTGCAGAAGGCTTTGCAAAAGAAATCAGAGAAGACGGCGGCGAAGCAAAGGCTTACGGCTGTAATGTTCTGAAAAAAGACTCTTTGGAAGAGGTTCACCAGCAGATCCTGAAGGATTTCGGCAAATGCGATATTCTGATCAACGGAGCCGGCGGTAACAACCCTCGCGGTACTTGCGATCACGAGACCTATGAGATCGGCGACGAGGAAAGAGATGACATCAAAACCTTCTTCAATCTGGATCCCGATGGCATCGGCTTTGTATTTAACTTAAACTTCTTGGGAACCCTTCTCCCCTCTCAGGTATTCGTTCCCGATATGATCGGAAAAGACGGTTGCAGTATTCTCAATGTTTCTTCTATGAATGCATTCCGTCCTTTGACCAAGATTCCTGCTTACAGCGGCGCAAAAGCAGCGATCTCTAACTTTACCCAGTGGCTTGCGGTTCACTTTGCTCCTGCAAACATTCGCGTTAATGCCATTGCTCCCGGCTTCTTTGTAACCAACCAGAACAGAGCGCTTCTCTTCAACGATGACGGCACTCCCACAGCCCGTACCAATAAGATCTTGAATGCTACTCCCATGAAGCGCTTCGGCGAAGCAGAGGAATTGAACGGTGCATTGAAATTCCTTTTGGATTCCGACAAGGCCGGCTTCATTACCGGTGTTGTACTCCCCGTAGACGGCGGCTTCTCCGCTTACTCCGGCGTATAAAGAAAAATAAAAAGAAAGACTTTGCGAT
>JAZUOK010000300.1:0-4957 GCA_045604665.1 Eubacteriales bacterium
AAGGTGGATTGACCCATAGAAAGGTCATCGCTTGCGCCAACTCTTGTGAAGATCTTATCTACAATGCCGATCTGCGCCTCCTTTGCAGGAACAAAGGAGCCCATTTGCGCCATGATCACAATAATGGCACACTGACGCATATATGTGCTTTTACCTGCCATGTTGGGGCCGGTAATGATCGCCATACGGTTATCGGCCGAATCGAGATTCGTATCGTTGGGTACGAAAAAGCCTTTGGTTACTTTTTCCACTACAGGATGTCTTCCGTCGGTGATCTGGATCCGATCGGAGAAATCCACTACGGGGCAAACATAATTGTTTTCCAGAGCCACATGGGAAAGAGAAGCAAAAACATCGATTCTTGCGATCTGCTTTGCCGCATCCTGCAGGGCAGGGGCAAGCTCTTTTACCCTGTCGCAAAGGGCACAGAAAAGTTCATATTCCAGTGCTACGGCACGGTCCTTTGCACCAAGGATCCTGGACTCCATATCCTTCAGTTCACTTGTAATATACCGTTCCGCATTGGTAAGGGTCTGCTTGCGGATATATCGGTCGGGAACCTTATCGCTGTGAAGACGGGAAACCTCAAAATAATAGCCGAATACGCGGTTATAACCGATCTTAAGCTTTGGAATGCCGGTCAGCTCCCGTTCGGTAGCTTCGATCTTTGCAAGATAGCTTTGACTTTCCGTCATAATGGAATTGAGTTCGTCAAGCTCCTCGTTGAAGCCTTTCTGAATAAAGCCGCCTTCTCTTACGGAAAAAGGAGGATCGGGACGGATGGCTTTTGTCAAGAGCTCGCAAAGAGGTGTGGTTACGGGAAGGATCTTTTCCGAAAGCACCGAATAGATCTCGGAAAGCTCTTCTCCCGAACAGTTTTCCAAAAGACCTGTAATGGTAGGCAGATGCGTAAGGGTGTTTGCCAGGGCAAACAGATCTTTGGCGTTACCGCCGCTGTAAATGATTCTGGAGAGAATGCGCTCAATGTCCTGTACGGGGGAGAGGGCCTCGCGAACACTGTCCTTCAGCTGCATATTGTTGTAAAATTCAAGGACCGCACTTTGGCGCTTGGCAATGGCTCTCGGATGGGTCAGGGGCTGTTCAATAAAGCGTCTGAGAAGTCTTGCTCCTGCGCTGGTTCGGGTCTTATCCAGTACCCAGAGAAGGGAGCCGCGCTTTTCTTTTCCTCTTGCTGTTTCCACAAGCTCAAGGTTTCTTCTGGAATTGGAATCAATGGAAAGATACTGATTGTTGTCGTATATTTTGATTTCGTTTAAGGAGGAAAGCCCTGTTTTCTGTGTGGTGGAAAGGTAGGTAATCAGTGCCGCACAGGCTCGGGGCAAAAGGGGAGAGCAGGAGGCAAAGCCGAGGGCTTCAAGGCTTTTTCCAAACTGACGGGAAAGCTGAGGAATGTTCTTCTCGTCAAAAAGATCGTATACGCCGCTCTCTGCCAGATTTCCGGCAGTCTGTCTTACATAATCGGTAAGGGTGCTGCATTCTTCCTCGGGGAGGTTGATGATCATTTCCTTCGGGGAAAATTTTGCAAATTCGTTGATGATCTGTCTTAACAGGGCTTCCTTATTCTCCGCCTCCAGTGCAATGGCATAAAGGGCGGAATCGGAAATGTCGTAAAAGGCGCAAGCACCGCGGTTTTCTTCTACGCAAACGGTAGCAAGAAAGTTGTTTTTGCCCTCTTCCAGTGCATCTCCCAAGGTTACCGTGCCGGGGGTGATGATGCGGATCACCTCTCGGGGAACGATTCCCTTGCAGGTAGCGGGATCCTGTGTCTGTTCGCAAATGGCTACTTTGTAGCCTTTTTCGATCAGCTTTGCAATGTATCCGTCGCAGGAATGGTAGGGGACACCGCACATAGGCGCCCTCTCGTCTTCTCCGCAGTCACGGCCGGTCAGGGTCAGATCAAGCTCCCTGGATGCGATCTTTGCATCCTCAAAGAACATTTCGTAAAAATCGCCCAAACGGTAGAAAAGAAGATATCCTTCATATTGCTTTTTGATTTCAAAATATTGGAGCATCATCGGGCTCATATCACAAGTTCTCCTATCAGCATAATGGCTTTTGCATCCGTAATTTTTATATTGACATATTCCCCGGTCAGATCCCTCTGGCATGTCTTGGGAAAGTGGATCAGCTTTCCGGCATCGCTTCTTGCGGAAAGAAAATCGGGGTCGCTTTTACTTTCCCCTTCGCAAAGTGCACGGATCTTTTTTCCTATAAGGGCTTCGTTCTTTTTCGTTTGAATTTCCATTTGAAGAGAAAGAAGACGCGCCATACGGTCCTTTGCCACCTCATCGGAAATTCTGCCCTCCATCTTTTCGGCAGGAGTGCCTTTTCTCGGTGAGTAGACAAAGCTGAAAACGCCGTCAAATCGGCAGTATCTGAGAGCCTCCAGGGTCTCTTCGAAATCTTCTTCCGTTTCTCCCGGAAAGCCTACGATGATATCGGTGGTTATGGCAATGTCCGGTATTTTCTCCTTCATGTAGTCTACGAGAGAAAAGTAGGTTTCCTTGGTGTATTTGCGGTTCATGGCAGAAAGGATCCTGTTGCTTCCAGCTTGAAGGGGAAGGTGGAAGTGCCGTTCGCACTTATCGCTTTTCGCCATCACATCGATCAATTCATGGGTAGCATCCTTGGGATGGCTTGTCATAAATTTTAGAACATAATCTCCGGGAATTTCGGAGAGCTTCTCCAAAAGGGCGGAAAAAGGGTAGGGGGTAGCAAGATCCTTTCCGTAAGAGTTGACATTTTGACCGAGAAGGGTAATTTCCTTACAGCCGTTTTCCACAAGGCCTTTTACTTCTTCATAGATCTTTTCGGGTTCGCGGCTTCTTTCTCGCCCTCTTACATAAGGCACCACACAGTAGGTACAGAAGTTGTTGCAGCCGTACATCACCGAAACATAAGCCCGATGAGAAAACTTTCTCTTTACGGGAAGACCTTCACAGATCTTTCCGGGGTTTTTGTCGTACCCTTCTACAAAAAAGAGCCTTTTCTTTGCGGAGAGAGCAAGGGTCAGGATCTCTTCAAAACGGGAGATCTGATTGGTTCCGAAAACAAAATCTACATAAGGGTATTTATTCTTTATGTCTTCCTTGCGGTGCTCCTGCTGGACCATACATCCGCAAAGGCCGATCTTGAGGGATTTTTTCTTTTCCTTCAAGTGCTTGAGCTGTCCCGTGGTGGAAAGGGCTTTCAATTCTGCATGCTCTCTCACGGCGCAAGTGTTGAAAAGGATCAGATCAGCTTTTTCAATTTCTTCCGTGGGAATAAAGCCCATTTTTTGGGCGATGCCCATCAGAGTCTCACTGTCCGCTTCATTTTGCTGACAGCCGAAGGTGTTGATATATACAAACTTTTCTTCCATAAGAACACTTTTCCTTATAATCTATAATCACATAATTATATCATATTACGGCATTTTTCGTCAACGAAATTCGCGCAAAAAAAGAAGACCTCAGGTCTTCTTTTTTCTTTTTCGCTTGAAACACAAAACGCATCTATCAAGGGGAGGCTATTTTGTCTCTTTTTTCGGCACAATCAGTTGAATGGCACCGGGTAAAATCTCAATTTCCGGATTTTCTCTGACAAAGATCTCGCCGTCGGCCTGGAGGGTGATGGGATCGGGGGAGATGAATTTGATCTTCTTGCACTTTCTAAAGTACACAAAGGGCATTTTTTCAATGTGAGTTCCGTTTTTGTAAATACTCACATATTTTAAAAATTCAAGTCTTGAAATGGTGGGAACCGTTACAAAGTCCATCAAACCGTCGCCGATCTCGGCATAGGGGGTCGCCTTGAAGCCGCCGCCGTAAAACTTTCCGTTTCCGAGGACTGCAAGGGTTACATTCCCTTCGCCGATCTCAACCTTCTCACCGTCGATCTCAAAGGAGATCTGGTTTTTCATTGCGGAAAGGAAGGAGTAACCCAGTGCAAGCTTATACGCCGCATCTCCGGGAACAAAGGGGATTTTTTTCACCTTTTGCTGGCGCATTCCCGTAATGGCATCAAGTCCTGCGGAAATATTATTCAGCGCATAAAAATCGTCGCATTTTAATATATCGCAAGGACTGGGTTCTTCGTGGATCAAGGCGTTCACATCCAAAAAACGCTCCTTGGGCATATCAAAGCAGCGGATAAAATCATTGCCGCTTCCTACGGGGATCGGGCATAGAGCCACATTCTTTTCTCCCACCATACCGCTTGCCGCTTCGTGAAGGGTACCGTCACCGCCGCAAGCATAAACTCTGGTAAAACCGGGATTTTCTTCGCAGGCTTTTTTCACGATCTCCGTGGCATCGCCTCTTCTTTTGGTCAGAACGATATCGTACTTTTCATTTTCCCGATGGGTGTTAAGAATAAAGGCGTTCTTTATTCTTTTGGTGGCTTCTTCCACCGGATTTTTGATACCGGCCTCGGGGTTTAAAATAAAAAGGTGACGGATCATAGAGTTACCTCATTTCTATTTGATGCGCTTAACAGCGCTTTTGGGAGGGGCTCCTTCTCGAAAAGATCGGATCATATCCTCGATTTCTTTTTTCGTTTCCGTAGTAAAGAAAAAGTGAATGTTTTCAATTCCTTTTTCTTTTAAAAATTTCTTCTTATCCAGCATATAAAAGGGGACGGAATTGATTACAAGATACCGCTTTCCTTCCTTGACAACGGGAAAGGTGATCCCTTTGCGGTCCTGCAGCTTTTTTGCACACGGATCCTTTTCCAAAAGCATCACGGGGATCCTGCCGTAAACGATCGTGCTCTTTTTTCCTCTCAGATCGCGGATCTGGGAAGAATTCAGCTCCGGCGAAACGATCATATCGAAAAATTCCGGATAGGAAGAAAGGGAAAAGCTGTTTGTGATATTCAGTCTGAAATCTCCGTGGAGAATAAAGCCCATATTCTTTACCAGTGGGAGGTGTCCGATGTTGCCGATCAGAGCATGTAC
>JAZUOK010000301.1:0-2496 GCA_045604665.1 Eubacteriales bacterium
GATCTCCTCTTCCTCGGCGCCTCGGGAGATCAGAGGCAGGGCGGAAAGCAAAATGCGCACTTCCCCATCGGAGGCTTGTTTTAAATGGTCAAGGATCTCTTTCGGCAAAACCAGAAGATGATCCGGATATATTTTTGAAAAACGGTAAAACATTTTTACTCCTAAAGATATGTATTCAATTTATTGTAACATAAAATGCTTTTCAGGTCAATGACAATTCTTTTCTTTTTCTCACTCAAAAATGTTTTCTTGTCAAATAAACATATTTTTCAACAAAAACAGACAGATTCTATCAGCACCCTTTGGCAAAATTCTCTGTAGAAAAAGGATAAAATGGGCAAGAAAGGAGCGAAATGTATGTGGACAGAACATAAGAAAACAGAAAGAATACGCTTTTTGCCGCCTGATGCCATATTTCCCAATCCCCGAGGCTCACGGCGCAAGTTTTCACCGGAAAAGGTAGAGGCGCTTTCCCGTAGCATTGCCCGATACGGTATGCTACAGCCCTTGACCGTTCAGAAAAAATGCGGTGAGTACGAACTCATTTGCGGTGAGATGCGCCTTCGTGCCGCAAAGCTTTTGGAAATGAAAAAGGTTCCTTGTCGGATCTTAAAGGTAAATACAAAGCTGGCTTCGGAAATGTCCCTTGTGGAAAATCTGGAGCGCAGCGGACTTGACAGCTTTGAAGAGGCGTTGGCGGCAGATAGGCTTTTAAAAAACTTCCGTTATTTTCAAGGGGAGCTTGCAGACAGGATCGGCCAAAGCCCAAGCACCCTTTCCGCAAAGCTTCGGCTCCTTCGCTTTTCCCAGGAGGAAAGGGATCTGATGGAGAAGAACGACCTTTCTCCGCGCCACGCGGACGCGCTTCTTCACCTGCGAGACCCTGCCATGCGCCTTTTTGCCCTGAATTATATGATCGATAACGCCCTTACCCCCGATTTGTCCGAGGAGCTTTGTGCAACCCTTTCCACCCATCCGGAAGAATTTGTTCCTGCTCTTCGGCCGAGAAGCATTCTCCGCCAGGAGCCTGTGCGCCGCCTTGTGGTAAAAGATGTGCGCCTTTTTATCAACTCCGTGGATAAAGCGATCTTTTCCATTCGGGAAGCCGGCTTTTCGGTAGAGGCGGAAAAAGAGGAGGACGAGGAGTACATTTTCTATTCCATCCGTGTTCCAAAAACCGTAAAAGCAGAAGCCTGAGAAAAAAGCCCTTGAAAAAGGGCTTTTCTTTATATGACAACAGATTGTGCCGAAAATCCTGCAAGGGTCTGTATGTTGTGGTTTTATAAAACAAAATGTTTCGCGTGCGGAAATCGAGAAAAGGCAATGTTATCGCGTTTTCGATGTGTTTTCGACGGCAATTACCCGATTTTTGACGACCGAATGGGAGGAAAAAATCACGGTAAGTGCGAGCGTCAGGACAGTTTTCTTTTTGCCAAGCAGTTGGTTACCTGTTGCAAAAAATGTTTCACATGAAACATTTTGTGTTTTTCGGAAGTCATGAAGTTGCGATCGTGGAGAGGAAACCATATTTGCCTTCTCCAGAGGGAGAAGGCTTAGAATTAAAAAATCTGTCTTTTTGTAGGGGTCATTCACGAATGACCCGCAGATACAAGTGGAAACTTCGGAACGACCGAACGGGAGGAAGAAAATCACGGTAGAGGCGAGCGTTAGGACAGTTTTCTTTTTGCCAAGCAGTTGGTTGCTGATCAACAAATGTTTCACGTGAAACAATTTTCTTTCCATTGACAAAGGTCTGAAAAACATATATAATAAAGGAACAAATGTAAAGAAAGGCTGTACTATGGCAAAAATCATTGCTTTTGCCAATCAGAAGGGCGGCGTGGGTAAGACCACATCTGCCATCAATGTGGCGGCTTCCCTGGGTTTTCTTGGGAAAAAGGTGCTTCTGATTGATTTGGATCCCCAGGGCAACTGCTCCTCAGGTGTCGGTGTGGATCGTGATAAATGTAAATATTCCTCTTACCAGGTGCTTCTGGAAGGGGTCAGTATCGAGGATGCTACGGTAAAAACCTCTTATAAGAATCTCTTTTGTGTTCCTGCCAATATGGAGCTTGCAGGAGCGGAGATCGGGCTTTCTGCCTTGATGGCGCGAGAATCCATCCTCAAAAAGGCGCTTTCCTCTGTAGAAGCTTCCTATGATTATATTATGATGGACTGTCCGCCCAGCCTCGGGCTTTTGACCCTCAACGGTCTTTGCGCCGCAAAAGAGGTGATCGTTCCCATGCAGTGCGAGTATTTTGCGCTGGAGGGGCTGAGCCAATTGATGTATACGGTCTCCCTTGTGAAGAAGATGTATAATCCTTCTTTGGAGCTTGGGGGTGTGATTCTTACCATGTACGATGGCAGACTGAATCTTTCTCTTGCGGTGGCGTCGGAGATCCGCAAATACTTCCCCGACCGTATTTTCCGCACAACGGTACCGAGAAATGTGCGTCTTTCAAGTCGGATCGTAGCCATGTCGTTCTGTGAGCCAAG
>JAZUOK010000302.1:0-2902 GCA_045604665.1 Eubacteriales bacterium
TTAAGCCAATTTTTTAATAGGCCGGTTTCTTTTTTGCTTCCTTTTTACTTTTTAAAGAAAAAATTACGTTATTTTTTGCTTTCTTTCAACAGGCGTACAATTTCGTCAGCGAATTTTTCACCGGAGCCGGGCACAAAGCGACAGTTCCAGGTTTCATAACCGCCGTGCTCATAGGCGATGGCAGTGGGAACATAGCCGTTTACTCCGTGAGCCAGGGTGCAAACAAAGGTGGTCTTGTAGCCTAAATCAGTGGCAGCGTCACGAATGTAAGAGCCGTGTTCATGGAACATTTCATAGGCTGCGGAAGCGAAAGCCACATCGCCGAAGGCAATGACGGTAAAGGGAATTTCCAAGGTAGGTTCGGAGGTTCCGTAATAGACAGCATAGTTTGCTTCCTCTTTGCTTGCAAAGCCATAGGTTGCAGGGAGAACATCTCCACTGGCTACTTCTTTTGCCTGTTCCAGTCTTTCGGGTGTATTGATCTTGCACTGAGCGGTGTATTTGCTGTGCTGAATTTTAAGGTCGCCGAGGGCGATCTTTTCTTCAGCCTTCAAGCATTTTCTTGCGCCTTCCATAAAGGCTTCGTCTGCATCCTCTACCTTTTCATCGGTGGGAAGCACAGCGCGCTGGTTAATATCGGCACTTGCTCCGGAGTAGTAAGCAAACAGGCAGTCAAATTCTTCCTCGGCACTCTTGCGGAAAGGATCTACAAAGTCTGCGGAGAGTGCGGAGGGAGCCTTGGCGCCGTAGTAGTGGGTCTGGAAGTTTACAAGAAGAACATCCTTCTTGTTTTTTCTGTCAAAGCGGATGGTACGCATTTCGGGATCCGCCTCGGATTCGTGCTCTACGGGGTTGTCGATTGCGCCGGGGTTCATCTTCCAGGAGCCGTTTGCTAATTTATAGCGGCGTACAAAGCCGATGCCGGGCTGGTCTGCCTTGCCGGAGTATGCGGCTTTTACCTCGTCAAGATCACGAAGGGCAGCTTCTACTGCAACGGGCACCTGCTTGTAGTAATTCTGCAGCCACTGCGCTTTTCCTTCACCACTTGTAGCCGTGTCGGGCGCGGAGTGGGTATGGGTGCAGCTGATAATGATGTTTTCCGCAGGAATCCCGAATTTATTTTTGATAATGGAAAAAGAGCGGTTGGCCACGGTCTCGAACATCTTCTTGACATCTGCGGTCATAATGAGGGCAACTTCTTCCCCATCCCAAACGGCAACGCAGGTAAGAAGCAGAGGATCGTAAATGGATTTTGCGATGCCGCCGTCGATGGCAACGGGAGAGATCGTGGGGTCACCGGAAATATCAGCGGTGCCGTAGCCTACGGCAAAGCCTTCGGGATATTTGATCTCGCCTGTTTCTTTTTCGGCATTGACATTTTCTTTTACTTCTTCACCGGGGGTCTGACTGGGATCAGTCAGCTGTCCGCCGCCGCAAGCAGCAAGGGACAGGAGAAGAGAAAGCAACAGAATGAGTGAAATAATTCTTTTCATAGTTTTCTCCTTATGGATTGATAGGGTTTTCCCTTATTTTTATTTTACCAAAGGGCAGAAAAAAGAAGTGAACATTCCGTTAACTTTCCCAACTTTTTGAATTTTTTTCAAAAAAATAAGGCGCACTGCATAAAAAGTGCGCCCGATTTTTGTATGATTTTTATTTTTTGCTGTAATTTTCATTCAGCATACGAATCAGTTCGTTTGCAAATTCTTCACCGCTGCCGGGACGGAAAGCGCAGTTGAAGGTTTCGTAAGAGCCGTTTTCAAAGCCGAGGGCAGAGGGGACATAGCCGAGAGCACCGCCTGCCAGGGTGCAAACGAAGGTGTTTTTAAAGGGGGAGCCGTCCCGTACCTCTTTTCCGTTGGTATCGAACATTTCATAAGGAGTGGTACAGAAGGCCACATCGCCGAAGGAAATGGCGGTAAAGGGAACGGGAAGGGTCTCGGGAAGAGAGGCGTGGCGAAGGGTGTGCTGGATCTCAAGATCGGATTCGATGCCGTACTTTTTCATAAGAGCTGCGCCCTCTGCCGTGGTAGGGCCGCCGGCTCTGCCTGCTTCTCTTACCTGTTCTATTCTTTCGGCACTGCGCTGCATACAGGTGCCGGTATAAATGCTGCGGTTACCGATCACCTTGCCGAGATCGATCTTTTCTTCCTTATTTACTGCTTCTTTTGCAGCAGGAATGAAGGAATTTTTCACAACATCCTCATAACTGTTGAATTTTCTTTCGCTCTCGATGGCAGTGGAAAAGCCGATATTGGCACCTGCCCCGGAGTAGTAAGCGATGAGACTGTCAAATTCATCTGCCGCCTGATCGCGGAAGGGTGCAACGAAGTCTGCGGAAAACTGAGAGGGGTAGCGCTTATCCGCGCCGCCGTAGTGGGTCTGGAAGTTTACAAGAAGAACATCCTTTTTGTTCTTTCTGTCAAAGCGGATGGTGCGCATTTCGGGATCCGCATCGGATTCGTGTGCCTTTGCATTGCTTGGTGCGCCGGGACTGGAAAAGCCGCCGTCAGCAAGGTGGTATCTGCGGACAAAGGTGGAGCCTTCTGCTACATTGGCTTTTCCTGTGTAGGCGCCTTCTACCTCGTCAAGATCGCGCAGAGCCTTATCTACAACTTTTGTCAGCTGCTTGTAGTACTGCTGCTGCCAACGGACATTCCCTGCCACATCCTCACCTGCATCGGGCGCGGAGTGGGAGTGGGTGCAGCTGATGATCACATTTCCTTGAGGAATGCCGAAATTCTTTTCGATCAGTTCCAGGCTCCTGCCGGCAACATTGCTGGCGCCCACCCAGTTTTCACCGTACATTTTTTTCAGATCCGCGGTCATTACAAGGGCAACATTTTCCCCGTCACAAAGGGCAATGCAGGTGAGAAGAAGGGGATCGTGCACCCCTTCGGCA
>JAZUOK010000303.1:0-10311 GCA_045604665.1 Eubacteriales bacterium
GCCCTTTGCCTGTTCCACCGATAGAAGGGTTACAAGGCATATTGCCAACCGCTTCTAAAGAAAGGGTGAACAAATTTGTCTTTACGCCCATCCTCGCGGCCGCCAGTGCCGCTTCCAAACCTGCATGACCTGCACCGATAACGGCAACCTCGCAAGTACCTGCGTCAAAAATCTTATGTTCCAAAATTTACTCCTTATTTTCCAACACAAAAACGCGAGAAAACCTGATCTAAAATCATATCTCCTGCACTTTTACCATCAACCTCAAGCAGTGCTGCAAGCGCCTCCTCCAGGGTTAGGGAAGCAACATCTTTCTGACCGCCGGAAATCTGATCAAAAGCAAGCTGCAAAAGCTCCTTCACTTTCTGAACTTCCGCCTTTTGACGCGCATTGATTAGTATGCCTCCTTCGCGAAGGGAACAAGCATCGGTAATGAAAAGCTTTTCAACAGCACAAAGAACGGATAAAACAGACTTCTCATCGCTATAATCAAGTTCAAACGATAAATCAAAATCGGGGATCTCAGAAACATCAAGCTTTCGATCCAAATCAGATTTTGTGAAAATTCTGACAATTTTTTTCTCATCGTTATTTTTCAAAAGTTCAGAAATAATCGTTTTGTCGTCAGAATCAAGAGGTCGCGAAAGATCAAAAAGAACAAAAACCAGCTCTCCTTCACACAAAACATTCAGTGCTTTTTCAATACCGATCTCTTCCACCTTATCGGAAGCATCGGAGCGAACCCCGGCGGTATCCGCAAGATTCAAGAGGACCTCGCCGGCCTTCACGGGATACTCGATCACATCTCTCGTTGTACCGGGAATTTCCGTCACAATTGCCTTGTTTTCGCCAAGAAGGGCATTAAAAAAAGTACTTTTTCCAACATTGGGTTTTCCGACAATTACAGAAGGGATGCCGGAGTTAATCGCCCTTCCGATCTTGAAGGTTTCCAGCAAACGCTCGCAGGAAACAATACAATCACGAATCAAAGAAAGCATTTCATCATCTGTCAGGGTTTGCAAATCCTCTTCCGGATAATCAAGATAAGCCCACAAAGAAGATGATGCAGAAAGGATCTGATCGGAAAGCATATTAATTTTTTCGGAAAGTTTCCCTCGAGATGTTTTGGATGACAGCTTAGCAGCAGACTCGGTTTTTGCATCCAAAAGATCTGCAATTCCTTCTGCAGAGGTCAAAGAAAGCTTACCATTCAAAAAGGCTCTTCTTGAAAATTCACCGGGTTTTGCGGGAACAGCACCGGCAGAAATAATGGAAGAAAGAACCATAGAAGTTACAATTTCACCGCCGTGACACGCAATTTCAGCAACATTCTCACCTGTAAAAGAATGAGGTGCAGAAAAAAGCGTCAAAAGTCCGTCGTCAATGATCTCTTTTTCATCAAAAGAGATAATATCACCATAAGTTTGAAAACGACTTTTAATTTCACTCACTTTTTTTTGATTGCGTGGCAGAAAGACTCTTTCCGCGATCAAAAAAGCTTCGGGACCGGAAATTCGAAGCAGAGAAACGCCACCTTTGCCGCGAGGTGTCGAAATCGCTGCGATGGTAGAAAAAATCATAATTTGCCTTTCTGAATAAAAATAAGCGGCGGAAATCCGCCGCTTATTTTACAAATTCACCATTTCGGTATCTTCCACATCGGCGAGATTAATATCTTCGATGCTCTTTGCTTTGACAATTGTACGAGGCTCTCTTACAGGGTTGTATTCATAAACAACCTTTGGCTTTTCCTCGGTCTGTTCAGGCTTATTCTTGGGTTTGGAATCCCTTCTGGGACCACCGATGGGAGACATAACAACTCTTCTCTCATCGCCGGAGCCGATGGAATGGGTCGTAACGCCGCCAACCTCTTGAGCCTGGGAATGAATGATCCTTCTTTCATAAGGACTCATGGGTTCAAAGGTTACATTTCTACCGCTTTTCTTTACTCTGCCGGCAGTCTTGCGAGCAAGGGCGCGCAAGGTATTTTCTCTCTTTGCCCTGTAATTTTCAATGTCGATGGATACTCTGACATAATCATCGCCGTGACGGTTGGTAACAAGACTGAGCAGATACTGCAGAGAATCAAGCACTTCGCCGTGATGACCGATCAAAACACCAAGGTCTTCGCCAACAAGAGAATATGAAAGCTCGCCGTTCTCCTTTTCTTCACAGTGAATGGTTGCATTGATCTTTGCATTGCGAATCAAAGTCTGCAAGAAATCATCCGTTGCCTCTTTGATTGAAAGTGCATAGCGAACAACAATTTTCGCGTCGGAGGAGCCGATACCGAGAAAGCCTTTTTTGGGCTCTTCCAAAACGGTATAGTCAAGCTCTTCCGGGTTCTTTCCTAATTCCTGTGAAGCAAGGGCAATGGCTTCTTCAATGCTTTTGGCTGAAAAAGTAGTTTCTTTCATCAATGCCACTTCCTTCCTAAAATTTACTTTTCTTCGTCTTTCAAAGGAGCTTTCTCAATAATGTTCTTTTCACCGGACTCCTTTTTTTCCTTCAAAACCTTCTTTTCAGAGGTTGTAGAAACAGATTCGTATTCATCGTCATCGTCATAAACGAGAGATTTTTTCTTTTTACCGGTGGTAGCAGTATTGCCTTTTTTCTTTTTCTGCTTGCCGCCGTAAAGTCTTTCCGCTTCCCTCATCTCTTCGGGAGTAATTTCTTTGATGGGGTAAATTTTAGAAAGAACGATCTGCTGAACAGGGCTTAAAATGTTGGACATCATCCAGTAAATACCAACCGCTGCAGGAACCATAAATGAAATGTACAAACTAAACAGAGGCATGAAAATGTTCATCATGCGCATCTGACTCTTCATCTCAGCAGACTGCTCAGGCTGATAAGTAAACTTTCTGGTCAGTGCCTGGCCAAAATAAGAAGTAACAAGAGTCAAAACAGGAACGAGCAAAAGCATTTTTTTGCCACCGGACTCATCCTTCAGCAAATCAAAACTGGGGGTCGTTCCAAGGTCAAAGCCGGAGAAAATTTCCAGATCGGGAATGGACTCCATTACCTCATCGACGGAAATTTCATCATCCTTTACACGCTCGGCAAATGCTTTCTCGAAGGCTTTTTCATTATTCTTAATATAGTTGATTACAATGATTTCGGAATTGTACTGATACTCTTCTTTTTCAAGTGCCTTCTCGAAATCTTTGTCTTTATGCTTATTATTAACCTTTAAAATGGTTGCGATCTTTCTGTCAGATTCTTTCAGATCGGCGTCTTCCTCATAGACCATTTCGGCAACAGTAGCCTGAACCTCGGAAACAGTATCCTTGGGAAGGCCGGCGGTGTAAGTTAAAGGCATTCTGACAACAGCATAAACCGCCAAAAGAACGATCATTTGCAGGAGCATGGGAAGACAACCGCCGAGAGGACTGAAGTTTTCCTTCTGATACATCTCTTGGATCTCAGTGTTCATCTTCAGCTGTGTCGCGCGATCTGTTCTGCCTGCATATTTTTTGCGAATTACATTTTCCTTCGGACGAAGAGCTGCTTGTTTTTGAGAATTTTTCTGTTGCTTAATACCAAAGGGGAACAGAACGATCTTTAAAACAACGGAAAAAGCCAAAATCGCCAGCAAATAGCTGCCGGTAAAAGAATAGAACCATTGGATCAACCATCCAAAAGGAACTCTGATAATATCAAACAATTGAGACAATTTATTTTTCCCTCCTTTTTGGGAAATCATCGGGAACGGGGTCGAAGCCGCCTTTCCCGAAGGGATTGCACCGTAAAATGCGCCAAACGGTCAAAACCGCGCCTTTAAAAAAGCCATGCTTCTGAAAAGCAGTAATCGCATAACTGGAGCACGATGGATGAAATCGACAGCAAGGACCGATTAGCGGTGAAATAAATTTTTGATAAAGCTTTATTAAAAAAATGCAAATGTATTTCAATCTGTTTTTTCCTCGGAAAAAAGTTCAAGCTTTGAAAATGCTCTCTGCATATCCAACAGAACATCGCCCATTTTCCTCTTATCCTCCACAATCGCCGAGCGAGCAACGACTACGATCAGATAGGGCTTTTGAAAAACACGATCCTTTGCGGCAGCATAAAAAGCTTCCCGAATCAAACGGCGTGCGCGGGAACGCATAACTGCATTACCAAGCTTTTTTGAAGTGGTAATGCCAAGACGGGTCTTATTGGTTTTGAAATTTCTGAGAACATAAACAACTATGTTTTTTTCAGAGACCTTCTTCCCTTTTGCATACACTTTGGAAAAAAGGTGGTTTTCTTTAATCGCTTCAATTCTCGCCATAACACCAAATCCGTTTCAAACGGTTAAGATATAGAAAAAACCACCGGTGTTCACAGAGATCTCCGAATAACGGTGGTTTTTTTACTAATCTCTAACGCAAGAATTAATAAGTGAGTCTTGCTCTCATTTTTGCTCTGCGTCTCTTAAGCACCTTTCTTCCGTTTGCAGTCTTCATTCTCTTGCGGAAACCATGCTCCATTTTTCTCTGACGCTTTTTGGGCTGATAAGTTCTGATCATATTTTGCACCTCCTTAGCCTAATGCGAAATTTTCAACTAAATGATTATATAACAAAATGTTTGCAAAGTCAATAGTTTTCAAAAAATTAAACAGAACCTCAAGTATTTCTAAGTTTATGGAAATGCAAGAGGGCGGCACCGATTACGGTACCGAAGTGAGCATTCTCGGGAAAAATAAAATTCATATCAAACATTTTACCCAAAGTGCCGAAAACACTTCTCGCTTTTTTCATGGAAGAAAGCTTACCGGTAAGCACAACATTTTTGATATCAAACCCCCGAGCGGCAAACACACTGATCATGCCGATGGTTTCAAAAACAAGATTAATAATGCCAAGAGCCAAATCCTCGCGAGTAGCCAGATCGGACAGCTTTCCGAAATTGGATGCGGTAGTATCCAGATCCAGAGTAGGACTGAGGCTTTTTTTTGAAATATCGGAAATACGAAGATCGATCTTTGAAATATCACCGTTTTCCGCCAAAGCCTCCAGATTATCCATATCACGAATCCCAAGCATGGTTTCAGAAAGGCCGAAAAGTGTACCGCCGCCTACGCCGGTACCACCAAGGTAATTCATGTGATCGCCTTTTACATGAACGAGCGCCGTTCCGGTGCCCATACTGACAACAATCGCTTCATCAAGCTTGGCAAGATACTGACCGCCAAGACCAATGCAGTCAAATTCACGGACATGGTGAGTCGGAATTCCGTAAAGATCCTCATTGATGTAGCTGCTGCCTGCTCCGGTGACCATTACACACTCAACATCAGAAAGAGAAATCTTATGAAGTGAGGTAAATTTCCCAAAAGCACCGTAAATGGAGGAAACCGGGTCATCAGCCTTTACGGAAAGAGGCTCTATCAGATCGTTTTCTCCGCGGAAACCGCAGATTTTTGTCGTGCTTCCGCCAATGTCAATACCAAGAATAATTCCCACAAAATTTCACCTCTTTTTAAACTTGTATAATTGTAACACAAAAACCCATCTCCGTCAAGAAAAGGGGTTGATTTCTATAGACAAATTCCAAAGAGACGCTTATAATATTCCACGGAGCGTGAAAAAATGATAAAAACCGATAAATGCACCTTATGTCCAAGGGACTGCAAAATAGATCGTGGTCGCACATTCGGATATTGCCGAGCCGATAAAAGTATCAATGTTGCAAAAGTTATGCTGCACAAGTGGGAAGAGCCGGGAATTTGCTATCAAAACGGCAGTGGCGCCATCTTTTTTACCGGGTGCCAAATGCACTGTGTTTTCTGCCAGAACCACAGCATTTCCACACAATCAAGCGGCAAAAAAATGACAGCAGATGAACTGGCAAGCATCTTTCTCAAGCTACAAGATAAAGGGGCCTGCAACATTAACCTTGTCTCCCCTACTCCTTACGCAAAAGATACGATCAAAGCTCTGGAAATTGCAAAAGAAAAAGGTCTGTCCATCCCCGTTGTTTTTAATTCCGGAGGATATGAAAAAAGAGAAACCATTCAGCTTTTTGAAGGGCTTGTTGACATTTATCTCCCTGATTTTAAGTTTTATTCTTCAGATGTATCAAAAAAATATGCAAATGCAGCGAACTATTTTGAATACTGCAAAGAAGCAATTTCAGAAATGTATCGCCAGACCGGCGAACCGGTTTGGGAAGAGAACCGTCTGAAAAAGGGTCTTATGATTCGCCATCTGGTTCTTCCCGGGAACACAGGCGATTCTTTTGAGGTTTTAAAATGCATCAAAGAAACCGTCCCTACTGAAAAAATAATACTTTCTTTGTTAAGACAATATACGCCGATGCACAAAGCCTTTCATTTTCCGGAACTTAAAAGAACAATTACGACGCTTGAATATCAAAGAGTTGTAAATTTTGCCGAAAAAAACGGATTTGTAAACCTTTACACGCAAAAGAAAGAGAGCGTCGGAGAAAATTTTGTGCCGGATTTCACCGTTTTCTCCGAGGAAAACAATTGACAAAGAACGGAACAAATGTTAAAATTCTCCCATATTTGTTTCCTAGGAGGCTCTTATGAATATCGGTATTTTCGGCTACGGCAACCTTGGCAAAGGGGTAGAAAAAGCCATTTATAAAAATTCGGATGCTAAACTTGTGGGCATCTTTACAAGAAGAGATCCAAAAAGTGTAAAATCCGTAACCGGCGCGCCTGTGTTTTCTTCGCAGGACATGGAAAAATTCAAAGATAAGATCGATGTAATGATCCTTTGCGGCGGAAGTGCCACCGATCTGGTTCACCAAACACCAGAGGTTGTAAAGCATTTCCATGTTGTTGATAGCTTCGACACCCATGCAAAAATTCCCGAGCATTTTGCAAATGTTGATAAAAGCGCAAAGTCGAGCGGAAAAATCGGTGTGATTTCCTGTGGTTGGGACCCCGGTATGTTTTCCGTTCAAAGAGTTTACGCGCAGGCGATCCTTCCCGATGGAAATGACTACACCTTTTGGGGTAAGGGCGTCAGCCAAGGACATTCTGACGCCATTCGCCGTATTGACGGTGTTTTAGATGCAAGACAGTACACAGTACCCGTTCCGGAAGCGCTCGAAAAGGTGCGCAGCGGTTCCTGTCCCACCCTTTCCACCAGAGAAAAACACACAAGAGAGTGCTTTGTTGTGGCAGAAGAAGGCGCAGACCTTGGAAGAATCGAAAAAGAAATCAAAGAAATGCCCAATTATTTTGCCGATTACAATACCACCGTCACCTTTATCACAAAAGAAGAGCTCATGAAAAACCATGCCGCTCTCCCTCACGGCGGTTTTGTGATCCGCACCGGAGAGACCTCCGACGGTAACAAGCAAATGATCGAATACCGCTTAAAACTTGATTCCAACCCCGAATTTACGGGAAGCGTTCTTTTGTCTTGTGCAAGAGCCGCAATGCGCCTTTCCGCAGACGGACTTTCGGGGGCCAAGACCATTCTTGACCTTCCGCCCTCTTACCTCTCTTCCGTTTCTCCGGAGGAGCTTCTGGCCCACAGTCTATAATAAAAAAAGCATCTGCAGTTTTGCAGATGCTTTTTTACTTTGGTTTTTATTTTTGGTTTTTATAGTAGATTATACCAAGCCCCTTCAAAAGAAGCTTTTCATCCACAATAATGTTATAGCGACTGTAAGGGCAAATCGTTTTACCAAGCCCACCGGTAGATACGATCGTTTTAATACAAGAGCCAAGCTCTGAGGCAAAGCGGTCAAGAACACCATCTATCGCTCCGACAGCCCCGTAGATAATACCCGAACGCATACTTTCAACCGTAGAGGAAGCAATCGCTTTCTTCGGGGCGGAAATGTCAATTTTCGGTAAAAGAGATGTGCCATCAGTAAGCGCTTCTAAAGAAATCTTTACACCGGGAAGGATCGCACCGCCAATGTACTTTCCATCTTGATTGACACAAGTAAGAGTCGTTGCGGTTCCCATATCGATAATCACACACGGAAGCGGATATATTTCTTTTACTGCAACGGCAGTAGCCACAAGATCAGAAGCGATCGTACCGGGATCGTCAATACAGATATGAAGACCCGTTTTCACACCGGCTCCCACCACAAGAGGCTCTTTCCCGATCAAAAGTTTAATCGCCTCTTTCATTGTCTCCGTAACAGGGGGGACAACCGAAGAAAGAATTGCCCCTTCAAAGGGTGTTTCTAAAAGACCTGCCAAATCAAAAATTTGCTTCATTTTTGCGGCGTAGCCAAACGAAGTATCTTTTGTATCTGTGAGAATACTCAAGACATTTGAAACGATCCTATTTTTATCCACACAGCCGAAAACTGTATGGGTGTTTCCTACATTGATTGCGAGAATCATGCCATATCGGTGTCGTTTTTAATCACACCGCTTTTCTTGATTATCTGAACCACTCTCACGATAGCAGGACTAACAACAACATTTACAAGCAGCTCAAACACAAAGTTGAGTCCTACAAAAAACACGATCATATATCCGAGCATACTCATCCCCTGTTCTACGGAAGAAGCCTTCACATAGTCAGAGAAAAACAGAACGCAGCCCAAAAGGAAAATACCTGTGTTTACCAATGGGCAGACAACTGCGCTTACAAATACTGCAAGATATTGATTCACTTTTTCCAGAAGCTTGTATGCAAGACCCGAGAATAAGCCTGCTAAGATTCCCTTTGCCATTACCGTGATGATCGTACCGGGGAGGCTGAGAGAAAACCAAAAAGCAGCATCAGCCGTTGTGAAAAAAATCAATCCGGAAACCGCACCGAGCCAAGCGCCGACCAAGGGGCCGTACAATGCGGAGCCGAACACAACGGGAATCAGCGTAAGAGATATGGATGCGAGCGCGCCGATTTTGATAAACCCACCAAAATAAGACAGGACCGCAACCAAAGCGGTTAAGATTGCCATGACCGCAAGCTTTTGAATTTTTGCTTGCAGCTGTGCGTGTTTTGTTTTTGCCATAAAAATTCCTCCTTGCTACTGTCTCGGTTCACCGAGTATAGTGCAAGTAAATTTTAACACTCTAAAAAGAAAAAATCAACCAAAAAAGAAAAAAAGGCGGAAAACCGCCTTTTTTAATGTCTTTCGGGAGAATCAAAGGTTTCGCAAAATCTGCCTGCAAACGCAGGTTCTTCACCTGCAATGGAAAGATGGGAGATATCGCCGTAAGAAAGGCAACGGAAAATTGCTTTTCCTTCTTCCCTCTCCTCCGTAACAAGCGTAGTCACGGAAGTAGGAGCTGCACAAAAATGCTGCAGAAATACATAAGGAGAAAAGCCGGTTAAAAGTGACAGGAGTATTGCTTGAAAACCAAAGTGGCAAAACAGCACTACGGTATCCTTATTGGGGCGTACCGCACGGAAGATCTGAGAATCTCCTTCTCTTTCGTAGCCGTGTTTTTTCAAAAGTGCATCAAATTCTTTTTTGACCCACTGGTATTCTTCCAACATATTGTTGTTAGAAAACAAAGGGTCCTCAAGCCATCTTTCATTATCGTGTAAAAGTTTTCTCTTTTTGAAAAAGGAAGGCTTATAATCCCAGGCATTCGTTCTGAAATGTCTATGGGGACAGTAGACCCTCGCTTTAAACTCCCTCATCCAAGGAAGGGTTTCAAATTCAAAGCCGCATTCCTTCTGAGAAGCAAGACATGTATCCTGCGCTCTTCCCATGGGAGAACAGTAAACAGCATCAAACTTTTTTCCCTTTAAAAACTTTGCAAGGCACTGAGCTTCTACCTTTCCCTTTTCTGTAATGGTATTGTTTGCATAATCGGGATCACCGTGACGAATAATTAAAAGTTTCATACATTACCCTCCATTTTTATAAAAAATGCTTCAACCGCTTTCATTCCATCCATCGCAGACGACATAATGCCTCCTGCATATCCTGCTCCCTCTCCAATGGGATAAAGACCAGAAACCTTACTTTGAAAATCCTCGCCGCGAAGAATGCGAACAGGAGATGTTGCTCGGGATTCGACCCCTGTTAAAACAGCATCATAACAAGAAAAGCCATCAAAAATCTCTCCCATCTTTTGGATTCCCTCTCTCAAAGGATCACAAATTTTTGACGGGAAATACCGGTCAACTGAGGACGGAGTAACACCTAACGAATAGCTGGGTGCAACCTCACCGAAATCAGTGCTTTCCTTGCCATTCAAAAAGTCACCCACAAGCTGACAAGGTGCCAAAAAATTCCCACCGCCGGCTAAAAAAGCCTTTTCCTCAAGTTCTCTCTGAAGAGCGAAGCCGGAAAAAATATCATCGGGAAGCTCTTCCGGCAAAACATTCAAAAGCAACGCAGAATTTGCATTCTCGCCGTCTCT